>JBIKWS010000368.1:0-4789 GCA_044356195.1 Cyanophyceae cyanobacterium | reverse complement strand
TGGGCGGCGAATCCTGACCTCGGGTGGTGAGTATCGGGTGGAGGTCTATTCACAGGTGTCGCCGGGTGCGGTGAACGGACCGTATTCGTTCTCCATCCTGCCGGTGTCGGATGATGGTCCCTTCGCGTTGCAACTGGGGGATGTGATCATTCCGGGCAGCCACGGGGCTGGTTCCGGGGTGATCGAGACCCCGGGAAGCGCGGATGTGTATACATTCACGGTGGACCGGGCGCAGAACATGTATGTCGAAGACCGGATCGGGACGGCAGGATTCCCATTCCTGAACATGCAGTGGCAACTGCGTGCTCCCGGGGGCTTCCTGGTCGTGGCGGACAATCTGGACGGCGGCGACCGGTCCTTCTTCGCCAGTTCCGTCGGGACCTACACGCTGACCGTGTTCGGTGGATCGACTTCGACGAGCGTCGGGAATTACTCGCTCCGGGTCTGGGGCGCGGATCCCTTGATCCTCAGCACCAGTGGAGATCAGGTGGTGCCCTCGGGTGGAACGGCAGAGTTCTCTGTCACGGCGGAAACGGTGTTCACGCCGTTGAGCTACCGATGGCTGTTCAACGGTGAGACGATTTCCGGGGCAGATGTGCAGGGCGGGACAAGTCCCACGCTGCGTTTGAGCCCGTTGGCGGTGAGCCGGGAAGGGCAGTATCGGTGTGTGGTTTCGTCGACGGTGGGATCGACGACATCGGCACCGATCGCACTGACGGTGGTGGTGGCGGACTTCTTTGTTTCGGCGGTGACGCCGGGGCCGGTGACCTCCTCGCTGAGTCAGATGGACTTCACGTTCAGCACTGGGGTGGATGCCTCGACGATCGGGGCTGCGGATTTCCAGGTGACGGGGCCGGGCGGCGTGTTGGATCCAGGGACGTTCACGGTGACGATGCTGGCGGCGGATCGGTATCGGCTGTCCTTTCCTGCGGTGACTGCCGCGGGGACCTATCAGGTGACGGTGGGGCCGAACATCCTTGGCATCGCGGGTCAGGTGATGAAGCCGGTTGCGTACACGCCTTACTACGCGACCGATTTCGAGAGCGGCTCCGAGGGAGTGTGGGATCGGATCGAGACGGCAACGACGACGACGACAACGCAGGTTCTGGGGCGTTTCGGGAACGAGACGGTGACCCTGACGCTGGGGAACCTGCCGCCGCATGAGAGCGTTCGGGTGACGTGGGATGGCCTGCTGATCGACACGTGGGAAGGCAACGCCGCGGGCGGCGTGGGGCCGGATTATTTCGGAGTCCTGGTCGACGGCGGCGCAACGCCGGCATGGGAATACACGTTCAACAACGGGAATCGTGCCCTCCAGAGCTACACGTTGACGGAACCCGCGCTCTATGGGGCGAACTTCATCTATTCCGGGAACCCGGATGCTCTGTATCGGGACCTGACCTTCACGGTGCCGCACACGGCTTCGTCGGTGGCATTGGGCTTCCGTGGGCGTGGCTTGCAAAGCATTGGGGACGAGAGTTGGGCGATCGACAATGTCCGCGTGCTCCTCCCAAGCGCGGCCGATGGGACATTCCGGACGAGTGTCACGTTGGATCCGGTGGGGCCGACGGTGGCCTCCTTCACTCCGAGCGGTACCAGTGCAGTGCCTGTTTCCAGCCTGCAGGTCGACTTCAACGAGCCGGTCCTCATGGCGTCGGTGGCTGCTGCGGACTTCGCGTTGGTGCGACCGGATGGATCGGTGGTGGGAGCCAACTCTGTGTCCCGTACAACCCTGACGCGGTACACGGTCAATTTCCCGAGTCAGCGGATGAACGGGACTTATACCCTCCGGGTTGGGCCGGCCATTGCGGATCTGGTGGGCAACCTGATGAACACGGATGCCGACGGGACCCCGGGCGAAGCGATCGAGGATCAGTTTGAGGGAACATTCCAGATCCTGACGCCGCCGCAGATCACGTCGCATCCGAGCGGAGTGACCGTGCTGCGGAACTCTACGGTCCAGTTCAGCGTCAGTGCCAATGCGACGGCTCCGGTGACCTACCAATGGCAGAAGGGCGGGATCAATCTGGATGGAAAAACGGATCCGACGCTGGAGTTGGTGAACGTCCAGTTGGCGGATGAAGCAACGTATCGCTGCCTGGTGACGGACGCGGGTGGGACGACACCGAGCAGCGGCGCGTTTCTGGATGTGCAGCAGAACTACGGCATCGTGATCCCTGTGGCGGATGCCGAACGCACGTCGATCCCGACGGTGCCGGGCAACGGCGTGGCGATCGAACTGTTCAACGGGATTGGTGGCGGCGTGACGCCCACACCGGCGGCGCTGGCTGGCCGGTCCCCGAGCGGGACGACGTTGAGTCCGTTCATCGACTTCCCGAGGCCGGGGACCAGCATTGGGGTGGGAGCGAGCTTCAATACCTTCTTCCAGAACACGACGACGCCGCCGGAGCAGGTACTCGGGTTGGCGGCGCTGAACTTCATCCTGCGGCATCGGTTCTTCATCAGCATCACGCCGGATCTCGACATGTTCCCGGTGACGCCGGAGATCGACATTCAGTTTGGCGTGGGTAGTGACGATGGGTTCTACCTCACGGTGGGCGATCAGGTGCTGGGATCGGCGGGCGACCGTGGATTCACCTATTCCTGGATGCCCGTGAGCTTTGCCGAGCCCGGGTTGTACCCGGTGGAATTGCTCTTTGCTGCGAATGCCATCGGGGCCAGTGGCCTGGAGTTTGCGTGGGCGACGGCCGCGAACACTGGAGGCGGAATCGTTCCCCAGAACCGGATGTATGTTTCCCCGGATCTGGGCGACCGCCTCATCACCTTCGAGGAAGTGCCGGGTGATTCGGTGCTGACGACGCAGTACGCGTCGGAGGGCGTGGTGTTCGAGACCCTCGCTGGCAATCCGGTGACCACGTCGGCGAATCCGGCGACCTTTGTCCCGGTGTCCGCGACGCGCGTCTTGGGCGATCCTGCGGCGGCATCGCAGATCGAGATCCGCTTTGTGAGTCCGGGGACGACGACGCCGGCGACGACGCCGTTCGTGGCGTTCTTCGTGATTGATGCGGCAGCGCCGGGAACGGTGACCAAGGCCTACAACGCCGCCGGAACGGAGATCTATACGCGGACCAGCCAGGCAGGTGCGGGGTCGCGCGAGTTGGTCACCATCAGCGCCCCGGGCATCGCCCGTGTGCGGGTGACCCTGGGTTCCGGTGCGGAGACGGCGGCCATCGACAACCTGGCGTTCGTGTCGCCCGTGGCCTTGCCTGACCTCGTGATGGCGGGTGTTGCGGGGCCTGCGGCCGGCGCGGCCGGTGCATCGGTCACGGTGGATTACACGGTGACGAACCTGGGTTCGGTGCCAGCCGTCGGGCCCTGGACAGAGACGGTCTTCCTGTCGACGGATGGCGTGGCGGGTTCCGATCTGGTGTTGGGCACCTTCTCGGTGCCGGGGCCGCTGGCAGCGGGTGAGTCCGTCGTGCAATCCCGCAGCGTGAAGCTGCCTGCCGGGGTGAGTGGCAACCACTGGTTCGTGGTGACCACGGATGCAGGCGAGGTGGTGCAGGAATCGGGATCGCCGGCCAACAACACGGCCGTCGGTGCGGGCCTGATCAACATCTCGCAACCCGATCTCGTGACCGATGCGGTGGACGTGGTGCCCACGCCTTACTTCGGGTCAACGGCCACGGTGCGGTGGACCCTGCGCAACGCGGGCAGCGTCGATGCCAACGGCCCGGTCACGACCTATGTGTACCTTTCGCTCGATGACGTCCTGAGCGGTGGCGACATCTACCTGGGAGCCGTCGGCGCACTGGCCACTCCATTGGCGGCCGGCGGGACCGTCGACATGGAAGGAACGTTTGTGTTGCCTGGAATCGGCGGGGTAACCCCCGGCCCTTTCCGTTTCCTCGTCATCGCCGATGGCGTCAACCAGCTGCCGGAATCGAACGAGGGCAACAACGTGGGAGCCTCAGCGGCGACGCAGGTCGACAACCTGCCGCGGCCCGACCTGATCGTGGATGTGCTCACGGTTCCCGGTTCGTCGACGTTCGGCGCACCCCTGCTGGTCCAGTGGACGGTGCGCAACGCGGGCAATGCGCCAGCGGCGAACTGGAATGACCAGATCACCCTGCGGACGGAATCGGGCAGTGTGATTGCGAATCTCGGAGTGCGGCCCGCCGGTGCGGCGGCCCCGCTGGCTCCGGGCGCGAGTGTGAACCTTTCCCAGACGGTGAACATCCCGTTGAACGGGTTGACGGCGGGATCGCATCGCATCGCGGTCACGACGGATGCGTCGTTCCAGTTGGCGGAATCGGATGAAACCAACAACACCCGGACGTCGGAGGCGCTGCTCCTGAGCCCGCCGCCGCGGCCGGATCTCGTGGTTGAGAACATCGTGGTGCCGCCGACGGTGACGCCGGGCGTGCCGTTCAACGTGACCTGGACCACACGGAACACCGGAGCAGTGGTGGCGGTGGCTCCCTGGACCGAGACGGTGTCGCTGTCCGTTGATGGTGAGATCGGCGGCGATCTGTTGCAGGTGAGCGTGCCGGTGGCGGCACCGCTGCCGGCGGGAGTCTCGGTCGAGCGTTCGGCCAGCGTGCTCATTCCCCATGACGGCATCGCTGGTACTTATCGTGGTGTGGTGGCCGTCGACGTGGGCTTGCAGGTGGTGGAGGAATCCGAGGCGAACAATGCCGCGATCAGCGCGGGTTCGCTGGTGATTCCCACCCAGCTCCGCCTGGTGGCCTCGACGGCGCAGACGACGGAGACCGGTGCGGCCATTGGCTTCACGGTGACCCGCAATGGTGCGCGCACGGCGGCATTG
>JBIKWS010000367.1:0-4795 GCA_044356195.1 Cyanophyceae cyanobacterium | reverse complement strand
GAGTCCAACGGATCTCCGGGGAGATCGCCCAGGTGGAGTCCCGGGCGCGGTCCGCGCTGGCCCAAAGCCGCGGAAAGGTGTGGTCCAATCAGGTGCCCACGCCCATGGCCCAATGGAGCTTCGAAGAAGACCTGCGCGACGCCCGCGGTCCCATGCACGGAAAGGCCGGAGGCGGGGCCGTGGTCCGTGGTGGCCGGTTGATCCTGAACGGCACGAACGCATGGGTCGTGACCGAACCGCTCCCCGTCGATCTTCGCGAGAAGACCTTGGAGGTCTGGGTCGCCCTCGAAAATTTGAACCAGAAAGGCGGCGGCGCCCTGACGGTGCAGACACCCGACAGCGAGAACTTCGACTCCATCGTCTTCGCTGAACGGGAGGCCGCCCGGTGGATGGCCGGCAGCGACTTCTTCCGTCGCACCCAGGACGTGGGCGGTGCCGCCGAAACCGCCAAGCCGGGAGAACTGATCCATCTCGCGGCCGTTTATGGAACCGACCATTCCATCACGCTCTATCGCAATGGAGCTCCCTACGGCAAAGGCTACCGGCACGGCACGCTGCAACCGTTCGCGGCGGGCGGCGCCCGGGTCCTGCTGGGCAAGCGCCACCTGGCGGAGGGTGTCACTTCCCTCGCCGGCGAAATCGAGGAAGCCCGACTCTACGGCCGTGCGCTCACCGCGGACGAGGTCTCCGCTTCCTTCCAGGCCGGCGCCATCAGCATCGATGCAGAAACGCTGACAAACTCCCTGACCTCCGCGGAGCGCGAGAAACGGGCCACCCTCCTCCAGGAGCTGGATCGACTCCGGGCTGAGCTATCACTTCGCCGCGATCCCACGAACCAAGGCGAAGCCTGGAACCGTGCGCTGGCGGACGCCGCCAAGGACAACGGCCATCCCCTGCATCCCTGGTCGAAACTCTCCGGGCTGACCGGCAGCGCGTTTCGGGAGGGCTGGGCTGAACTGGCGACATATTGGAAGAGTGAGTTGGCCGCTCGCCGCGAGTTCAACCGGACGAACTTCACCCACGGCTGGAACCTGCGTGCCGAGGAGGCCCGTCAGTGGTTCATGGCCGGCACCGGGGCTGGTGCGCCGGTTCCGGCAGGTGAGTTCTCAATCGAGCCGCAAGGCGACCGGGTGTTGCGCGGATTATACCCGGCCGGCGTTTTCAGCCACCTCCTCACCCGGAAGCAGAACGGCGTCTTCACATCGCCCCGCTTCCGCGTGCCCTCCGACAACCTCAGCGTGCGTGGGTTCGGCGAGCGCGCGATGGCACGTCTTGTCGTCGAGAACTACGCCATCGGCGGCGGCGGTCTCTATCCAGCCGCCAACCTGAACGGCGACGAACTGAAGTGGTTCCGCCTCGACACCGCCTACCGCAAAGGGGCGCACGCCTATCTCGAATTCATCACCGCGGACGATTCCCCCAACTCGGGTTCCGCTGAAGGAGGTCGCGCGGCCTTCGGTGCTGCCGAAGTGGTCTTCCACCAGGGTTCCCAGCCACCCCGGGAACTCCTCGTGCCCGCGGCCTGGTTGTTGGCCGGTGAACCACCCGGGTCTCCCGCCGAGTTGGCCGACCGTTACCGCAGGACTGTGACGTCCGCCGTCCAACACTGGCGCGAGGGTGCCATCAACGACGAGGAACTGGCCTTCCTCGACGCCTTCGTACGCCGGGAGCTGCTGCCCGCCTCCCTGCCGCGCCTCTCCCAACTCACGGACTCCGTGTCCACCTACCGCCGATTGGAAGCGGAGATCCCTGCCCCGCGCCGTGCCCCGGGGGTGCATGAAGGAATGGCCTTCGACCAACCTATGTTCGTGCGTGGCCAGATCACCCAACCGGGCGAAGCCGTGCCGCGTCGATTCCTCGAGATGTTCGATGACCGGCCGTTTCCAACCCAGGGGAGTGGCCGACTCGAACTGGCCGCCAAGGTGGCCAGTCCCGACAATCCCCTCACGGCCCGGGTCATGGTCAACCGCCTGTGGCATCACCTCTTCGGGCGCGGCCTGGTCGGCACGGTGGACAACTTTGGCCGACTCGGCGACAAGCCGACCCATGCGGAACTTCTCGACCATCTCGCGACCCGCTTTGTCGGGAAGGGCTGGTCGATCAAGGAAACGATCCGGTTCCTCGTGACCTCACGCGCCTTTCAGCAGGGCTCGCTGGCATCCCCGGATGCCCTCCGGATCGATCCGGACAACGAACTGCTGTCCCACGCCCGTGTGCGCCGTCTCGATGCCGAAGCGATCCGCGATGCCGTGCTCATGGCCTCCGGCCAGATGGACCTGAAGATGTATGGGCCGGGGGTGAACGTGTATTACCTCGCCAAGACCGAAGGCGGCGGACCCAAGGGTCCCCTCGACGGCGACCGGCGGCGCAGTGTCTACCAGCGCATCCGCCGCAACGCCGCCAACCCGTTCCTGGAAGCGTTCGACGCACCCAAGCCCATGAGCACGCGTGGCAAGCGGGACATCACCAATGTCCCGGCACAGTCACTCACACTGCTCAACGATCCGTTCGTCATCGACCAATCCGCCAAGTGGGCGAAGTCCGTGGTGGAGGACGGCCGCGATCGCGACGGACGGGTACGAGCCATGTTCGTCCAGTCGCTGGGACGCACGGCCACCGCGGAGGAACTGGCGGCCAGCCAGGAATTCCTTCGCGAACTGGCTGAGGAACACGCGATCCCGCCGACATCCCTCGAACAGAGCGAACGCGTCTGGCAGGATTTCGCCCATTCACTGATTTGCCTGAAGGAATTCATCTATGTCGACTGACCGCTCCGGACACGCCAGGCACCACGCGCAAATGATCTCCCGTCGCGACATGCTCGCGAAGTGCTCCAACGGCTTCGGGTTGGTCGCATTGTCCGGGCTCCTGGGTGCCGGCAAGGTCCTCCCTGCCGCCGCTGCGGCCGGGATCAACCCCTTCGCTCCGCGTCCGCCGCACCTTCGTCCGAAGGTCCGGAGCATCATCTTCTGTTTCATGTCGGGCGGGGTGTCGCATGTGGACACCTTCGATCCGAAGCCGCGCTTGCAGCGGGACCATGGCAAGCCGATGCCCGTGCCGGTGCGGCCCACGATGTTCAACCAGAACGGCAACATCATGGCCAGTCCGTGGGAATTCCGGAACCGTGGCCAGTCTGGCCTCCCGGTCAGCGACCTGTTCCCACACATCGGCGCGTGCGCGGATGACCTCGCCGTCATCCGTTCCATGACCAGCGTCGCGAACGAGCATGCGCAGGGGAATTACTTCATCCATACCGGCTTCTCGCTGGCTGGCTTCCCGAGCGCGGGCGCGTGGACGAGTTACGGCCTGGGGAGCGAGAATCAGAACCTTCCGGGGTTCGTGGTGCTGGCCAGCGGCGGTGCTCCGCTGGGGGGGGTGAACATCTTTGGCAACGGCTTTCTTCCGGCTGTCCATCAGGCGTCCTTCATCGACCCGTCCCAGGCGGAACCGCTCGCCAACATCACGCCACGCGAGGCCGACGGTCTGCAGCGCAAGCGGCTGAAGTTTGTGGATCGTATCGACCGTGGACACCTCGCCCGCCTGCACGGCGACCCGCAGGTGGATTCCGCCATCCGGAATTATGAGATCGCCTACCGCATGCAGACCGCCGTGCCGGACCTGGTCGATCTGCGGGGGGAGAGCGACGCCACCCGGAAGCTTTACGGTCTGGATTCCCCGGTGAAGGAGAAGGCGGAATACGCGCGGCAATGCCTGCTCGCCCGTCGTCTCGTCGAACGCGGCGTGCGGTTCATCGAACTCACCTGCCTGCCGCGTTCGTCGGATCCCGGCCAGATTGGAAACCCCTGGGATCAGCACGGCGTGCTGAAGGCGGGCCATTCCGAAATGGCATTCCAGGTGGACCAACCGATCGCAGGCCTGATTCATGATCTGAAAGCCCGTGGCCTGTTCGAGGAGACGCTCATCGTCTGGGCCGGGGAGTTCGGCCGGACGCCCTTCGCGCAATCGAACGACGGCCGCGATCACAATCCGTTCGGTTTCAGCGTCTGGCTGGCGGGCGGCGGCATCAAGGGCGGAACCGCCTACGGAGCCACCGATGAACTCGGCTACCACGCGGTACAGGATGTCTGCACGGTCTATGATTTGTGGGCCACCGTCCTCCACCTGCTGGGCCTGGACCACGAGAAGCTCACCTATCGTTTCGGCGGCCGGGATTTCCGCCTGACCGATGTCCACGGTCACGTGATCCGTCCGATCCTGGCCTGAGTTGGGAGCGCAAACTTGAAACCTCCAACTCCGCTGTTATCCCTCCACCATTGATGAACGCACCGTCCTCCACCAAAACGTACTCGCTCGTGCGTCAACTGGGTTGGATCTGGATCTTGATCGTGGGTCTGGGAACCCACCCCTTCGTCGGGCAGGCCGCCCCCTCCCTCACGCCGGCACAGGCGGATTTCTTCGAGCAACGCATCCGACCGTTCCTCGCCAACGATTGCTACGAGTGTCACGGCGCGAAGAAGCAGAAGGGCGGACTGCGCGTGGATTCACGCGACGGTTTGCTGAAGGGCGGTGATTCCGGACCGGCAGTAATACCAGGCGACGCCGCCGCGAGTCTGCTCATCCAGTCGATCCGCCACGAGCACTCCGAGTTCCGGATGCCCAAGGATCGACCGAAGCTTTCCGATTCCGCCATCGCCTCGTTTGTCCAGTGGGTGAAGGACGGCGCGCCGGACCCGCGGGATCAGCCATCAGCAACCCCTTCCACCGGGGGCGCGGATTGGACCAGCGTGTTCCGGGCACGCCGCGAATGGTGGAGTTTCCAACCGTTGAAGATCTC
>JBIKWS010000366.1:0-4799 GCA_044356195.1 Cyanophyceae cyanobacterium | reverse complement strand
GATTCAACTCGACCGCCGTCGCCTCCGCCTCCTTGTCATTGGCCACGCCTGGCCGGACGTACAGGCTGTACTTGGCCACGTCCGTAGGCCAGCGCAGCTCGTAGCGTCCGAAATACCGGGGCCAGCGGATGCCCGCCACCCCTGTCTCCATCCAATGGACGAGGTAATCGTTGAGGTTGAATGTCTCCCGGATGGCGTAATAGGTCGTCTTTCCACCGGTCGCGCTGATGTCCTGATAGGCGAAGGGCTGGAGCCCGACCTGGAGGATCGGCTCGGGATCGAGCTGGGCCAGATCGCCGTCCAGCGGAGGAACGATGCGCTCACCCAGTTCGACCCGGACGTCGGCCGGGATCGGCTGCTGGATCACGTCGACGATTTCAAATCCGATCTGCGTGCGCCGTCCCTCACCGACCGCATCGCCCAGGACCTCAACAAAGACCCGGCCCTCGGCATTATAGGCGTACATCTGGCCGATCTGTTGTTCGTACCAGAGCGTTCGCAGTTCGGGCAATGGCGCGTTGGTGGAGCCTTCCGCGGGGCTGGTGGAACCGATGCCACGGTACTCCGCAGCGACCGTTCTCGGAAAGGCGCTGTTGTAGACGATGTTCACGGCTCCCACGCGCGCCGTGGGGACAAGGATGGCCTTGCCGGTTCCCTGGAAGCCCTTCTGGGTCCAGTACATGTTCCGTGGCTGCTTCACCGGCGATCCCGAGACAACGTAGCGCTGGGTGAAGAGCAGGAACACGTTGGCGCCATTCGTCATGAAGCTCGTCGTTCCCGCCGCATTGACGTAGTTCGGCACCGTGCTGAGCGTGTAGGGCTGGGCCTTGATCCACGTCACCCGGATGACGCCCGTCTGGACCGCGTAGAGACGTCCCGCATGCGGGCTCCAGTAGCTTCCGGAAGTTTCGGGGGAGCCATTGTCGAAAGGCTCCGCCAGCCAGTAATCCTGCGCCGTACCCGCAGGCAGCTGCACGCCGTTCTCGGCCACGAGGGGCACCGAGATGATGGATCCAAAGTTGAGGCTGCTCCGCCGCACGAACACCGGGGTTCCCACCTGCACCCGGTGCGTGAACATCACGACCTGTCCCGAGCTGTTCCGGGCCACCGGCAATCCCATCTCGGCGGCCACCGCCCCACTGATCGGGCTGGTCCCGGCATTGAGGCCCGCGGAGTTCCGCAATTGCGACGCACGGGCCTGGGTCAACCCTGAGGAACCGGCCATCGCGGACAACGTCCGGAACTGGTTCGTGGTGGGTTCAACATAGATCCCCGTGGATTCATTGCTGTTCGGTACCCGACCATCGGAGCCCGGTGGGGTTCCTACCACCTTCGAGATGGGGACACCGCGGAAGCTCTGGTAGTTGGGGGTACTGCGCGGCTCGGCAAACTCCCAGGGCAAGGCCTGGGCCAGCGCAGTGCCCCCCACCAGCCAGCCCAGGGCCAGTGCAGCGAGGGAACGGACGGTCTTCATGGGACGAAACATCGTTGAGGCAGCCACGGGGTTCAGGATCCGGACACGATTCGGACTAGCGGGCGGTCACCACGGACACGGATGGCGATGCCGGCGACACCGAGGCGGACTCGGTCTTTTCCTTTGCCGCCTGCATCCCGGCCACCAGCTTGCGGAGCTCGGCCATGTCGCGCTCGAGGTTCTCCACCCGGGCCGCCTTCTTCTCCAGGTCGGCCACGCGCGCCATCTTCGCCTCCAACTCCGTCACGCGGGCCTCGCGCTTCTCAACCTCCTGCACCCGCTGATCCACTGCCTGCAACCGACGATCCACTTCCTGCAGCGCGCTGACCGCGGTCATGTTGATCTGCTGGTAGTCCACGCTCAGGAAGTCCTTTACCTCGCGGCCGATCACGCGGATTGCCGTGGGTGCCTCCACCGAGCCGGTGTAGGTGAAGGACTTCTCATCCGGGATCGAGGCAGCAACCACCTCACGGATCTCACCGTCCACCTTCAGACTCACACGATTGCCTACACTGATCCCATGACCAGATCCAAGCCGCACGGTCACGATCTTCTGTGCTTCCGCCCATTCAACCGAAGCGGCGTCCTGCTGGATGTTGGGAATCACGTTGACGGTCTGCGTCACGGCATCCGGTAGCAACGGTTGCAATTCCTGAGCGATGACCCCCTTGTGATTCCGCTCATCCTTGTAACCCGCATCCTTCATGCGGTAGTCAGTTACCCGGATCTTCCGCAGCGTCTCCAGGTCCTGTGCGGACGCGGAGGTCCCAGTCACGTCCTTGATGCGGCGGTCCGAGAATTGGGTTACCGCAGAGCACGCAATGAATTGTGCGAAATAGGCACTAAATCCTGTGTTTTGCGAAATGTAATAGACACGAAAAGGATAGTTTAGGTCCGGCGCACCACCAATTCCCGTAGGGCCTTGGACTGTCAGCCCACCCTGGGTATGCAGATAAATCTGCCGGTTGTTCTGTGTAGTGCCTGCGCCTACGATGTCCAACCCGGCGCTGTACAGTTGATAGCCGATGCTTCCAGCGGCACCCTCTTTTCCTGGTGAATTTTGGCCAAGGCGGATCGCTCCACTGGCCCCGGCACCCGTGAACAGCGGCCCCCAGAGATTGAAGCCCCCATCCGCGTACATCGTTACCGTGCGGGTGGCAACCGCATTGCCACCCCCCTGGATCAGCAGCGTGTCGTCCGCCCCGGCAACGAGCGGGGTGTACAGGATACTTCCGTTCAGGGGATAGGCCTTGGTCCTGTCAATTCCGAACACGATGCCGCCGGTGCCTGCTACCCGCAAACCAACACCCGCGCTCAAGTAGCCGTGGGCGCTCACGTCCTGACCCACGATGCCGCCAGTCGCGGTGACGGCCAAAGAGGAGACGACGTTGGCTGCGATCGTTCCTGCCGTTACCGGCCCCCCGAGGAAGATGCCGCCTTCACCATAGAATCGGACTTTTCGGTTGGCCGCGGTCGTACCCGCACCAACGATGTCAAGTGACTCCCCCCCCGAATGCGTGCCATAGCCGATCTGCCCAGCAGAGCCTTCCCTGCCGGGAATGCCCGCGCCCAACTGGATGGCGTTCCCTCCCCAGATGTTCAAACGGCCACTGATCGTGGTGTCACCCTGGACGCTCAGGGTGCCGTTCAGGTTCGCCGCGTTGCCGGAAGTCGTCAGCAGGTCCGTGCCGGCAGCGTCATCCTGAACCAACTTGGTGGCTGCGAGGGAGCGATTGGCGAGGAACGCATAGGGCGAACTCATCAACCGGACGCGGGGGAGGATCTCAATGTCCGTCCCGCCGGATCCGACACCCTTGACCGTGAAGCTGACGTAGCGGTCGGAAGCGGTGGCGCTGTTGAACAGGGAAGACAGGGTGATGCCGGCATTGGGCGTGCCGGGAACGGCCGCACCTTCGCCGAGGAGGACGCTGAAGTAACCCTTGTCCACGGTGACCGTCTGTTGCTCGCCCCAGAGAGGAGTATTGGAGCCCTCACCATCATAGATGCGGAAGATGACGTCGTAGTTCTTCGGCGCCGTGTTGCCGAGGGCCACGCCATCGCTGCCCGCGATGAAGCCCTGGTACGTCATGCGTTCCGGGGGACGGGACGTGGCCTGGGCGTGGGCCGACTCGGCCAGGTGCAGGCTGGCCACCAGGGCCATCACGCTCAGCCAGGCGCTTCTCTTCAACACCGCGTTTCGGTTCGTCTTCATGGTCTGCTCTCTCTTTGGAATGTCGTCTGAAAGGTTGGGAGGATTCGGTTCAGGGAGCCGCGGAAACCGCGGCAATGGAGGTGATCCGGTTCAGGATGAATTCGCCCCGGACCTCGAAGTTCCGGGTGTCCGCGTTCCCACCGCCCCGGGCCAGGCCCAGCACGCGGAGGGTCTCGGTATAGACGCCGCCCAGCGTCTCACCCACCGACGTCCGTCCGCCGAAGTCATCGGCCGGCGGCGTCAACTGCAGGGTGATGTCCCGGACGATCGTGTAGGACTCCGAGCCCTGCGGAACCGTCTGGGTGAACCGGGCGTTCAGGTTGTCGTGGTCCGGGTGGTAGGTGTGGACGAACGGGTTGGACTGTCCGTCGTTGAAGCGGTTGGTCACCGACACCGAGACCGTGGCCCCGGCCGTCAGGGAACCATTGAAACGCCAACCCGCATTGGCCGTGGTGAAGGGCAGGTGCGGCGCACTGATCCGGCGGGCCTGCGCCAATTGCGACCGATCCAGCAAGGCCTCGCTGTTGGCCACCACGACATTGGTCTGGGTGTCGTATCCGGTGAACACGCGCTGGAACAGGCTCGCTGGAGCGTTGGTCGGATTATGCACGATCAGGCGCAGGGGATACGGGGTGGCCACCCCGGTCATGGCGGTGTTGGTGGAGATCGCCACGAACTTCCCGTCCGCATCGATGGCCGTCTGGCCATTCGCATCGAGTGCGTACTTCTTCAGGTATTGGCCCACCTGGGTCACAGCCGCCGCACCCACCCAAAGTCCCGTGGTGTTGCCCACGATCGAGGACACACCGACATCCACGCGCGCCTGCGACGTTCCGTCGCTGAACTGGAGCACACCGGCGAGCAGGTCCCCGGGGTTCTGTCCGGGAAGCGACCGATCGACGCCCAGCACCACCTCGATCCCGGATCCCTCGGCGCCGGCGGGAGCCAGCGTCCACGTCGCCGGCGTCGCGGCGTTCAGCCGGGTATAGGAATAGGACCCGGTCTGGATGTTGCGCGTGCCCCGGATGAGGAGCGGGATCTCCCCGGCGATGGCCGGTTGACCGGCGGGAGGTGCCTCCGAAGCCTGGAAACCCAATCGCAGGGTCAGGGGGG
>JBIKWS010000364.1:0-4813 GCA_044356195.1 Cyanophyceae cyanobacterium | reverse complement strand
GCCCGAAATCCACCACCCGGATGATCGCCAGCAACGTCTGGCTGATGATGGTCGGTCCACCCGCCGCGCCCACCGAAAGCACCGGCTTGCCGTCCTTCAACACGATCGTCGGGCTCATGCTCGACAGTGGCCGCTTCCGCGCTTCCACCGCGTTGGCATCGGCCCCGATCAACCCGAAGAAATTCGGCACGCCCGGTTGCGCCACGAAGTCATCCATCTGGTTGTTCAGCACCAGACCCGTTCCCGAGACCACCACCTTCGAGCCAAAACTCGTGTTCACCGTCGCCGTGCACGCCACCCAGTTGCCCTCCGCATCGGCCGTCGAGAAATGCGTCGTGTGCCGATGCCGCTCGCGCTCGAAGATGTCCTCCGAAGCCGACGACGGCGCACCCGCGCCACCCACCCATCCGGCGTGACGCGGATCAATCCGCGCCGCCAGCAACCGGGCGTACTCCTCCGAAATCAGTCCCCGCGGCACCCGCGCGAAATCCGGATCGCCCAACCAATGCGCCCGGTCCGCGAAGGCCAGCTTCATCGCTTCCGTCACCACGTGCACGAAGTCCACCGAATCCTCGCCCATCGCCCGCAGGTCGAAATGTTCGAGGATGTTCAGGATCTCACCCACGTGCACGCCGCCCGAACTCGGCGGCGGGAAACCCACGATGCGATGGCCCCGGTACCGCGTCTCCAGCGGCGTCCGCAAGCGCGGAACATACGCCGCGAAATCCGACGCCTCCATCACCCCGCCCGTCCGCGCCATGTCCGCCTGCACCGTCCGGGGAAAATCGCCACCGTAGAACGCCCCCACGCCGCCGTCCGCCAGCCGACGATAGAACCGTCCCAACTCCGGCTGCTTCAGTTTCCATGGCGTTCCCTCCGCCGGCATCCGCCAGATCCGACGGAACTCCGCGAAGGCCGGCGCATCCGCCGAAGCCCAACCGATCTCGCGCAAGGTCTCCTGCACCCGTCCGCGATACCCACGCGACGGTTCAAATCCCGTTTCCGCCACGCGCGCCGCGCCTTCGAGGAGACGTCGCAGCGGCAACCGTCCGTAGTTGGTCGAAACATGCGCCAACGCCGCCAACTCCCCGGGCACGCCAGCCGCCAGCGGCCCGTCCTGACTCAATCGTGCATCCGCCTTGCCGTCCTTGAGGAACATGTCCCGCGTGGCCCGCGCCGGAGCCATCTCGCGGCCATCCACCGCCACCGTCCGGCCATCCGCCAGATGCACGAGGAAGAAGCAGCCACCGCCCAAACCTGAATTGTGGCCATCGACCACCCCGAGCATCAGCGCGCTGGCCACCGCGGCGTCCACGGCGTTCCCACCAGACGCCAGCGCGTCCAGGCCCGCCTTCGTCGCCAGGGGATGCACCGTCGCCACCGCTCCCCGACGATCTCCCGCCTGCACGACGACGCCCAACCCCAGCGCCATCACCATCGCCAGCAACCACCGCCCCCGCCCCCTCCAAAACGGGGTGGCGATGTCCTCATCGCCCAGTTCTCCAAAAACGCCGCGCCGCAGCGGCCAACGCCCCCATTGCAACCCCGTGTTGCCGTGATCGCAGGACCGCGCCCACGCACACACCTGCCGCAACCCTGTGAAAAAAGGCCGTTGACCGCGCACCGAACGTTCCTATCATCGCATCCTGATACGTCAATACGTAGCACGCACGAGATTCAACATCCTCTATTCAGCAGCCGCATGAGCAACCGATTCATCTTCTCCTCCGAGTCCGTCGGCGAAGGTCATCCCGACAAGGTGGCCGATACCATCTCCGATGCCGTCCTCGACGCTTGCCTCAGCATCGACAAGACCAGCCGTGTCGCCTGCGAGACCTACGTGAAGTCCAACATCGCCATCGTCGGCGGTGAGATCACCATTCCCAAGATCGGCTTCCGCAACCCGACGGACGTCGTCGACGTCGTGTCCATCACCCGTCAGGCCATCCGGGACATCGGTTACGTCAACGACGACGATGTGTTCCATGCGGACAAGGTGTTCGTGAACGTCATCCTGACCGGCCAGTCCCCCGACATCGCGCAGGGCGTCGATGCCAAGGCGGCCAAGGGCAAGAAGAAGGCCGAACAGGGCGCCGGCGACCAGGGCCTGATGTTCGGTTACGCCTCCGATGAGACCCCGGAGTTGATGCCTGCGCCGATCATGTTCGCGCATCGCCTCGGCCGGAAGCTCACCCAGATCCGCAAGGCCGGGAAGGCCGCCAAGTGGCTCCGCCCCGATGCCAAGTCGCAGGTCTCCGTCGTGTACGAGGACAACAAGCCCGTCGCGATCTCCAACGTCGTCATCTCCACGCAGCACGCCGCCGACGTCGACCACAAGACCATCGAAGAGTTCTGCATCGAGGAAGTCATCAAGAAGGTCCTGCCCAAGGAACTCCTGACCAAGGAGACGCTGTTCCTCATCAATCCCACCGGCCGCTTCGTCATCGGTGGACCTCAGGGCGACACCGGCCTCACCGGCCGCAAGATCATCGTCGACAGCTACGGTGGCTACGGCCGTCACGGCGGTGGCGCGTTCTCCGGCAAGGATCCCTCGAAGGTCGATCGTTCCGCCGCTTACATGGGCCGGTACGTCGCCAAGAACATCGTTGCCGCCGGCCTCGCCGCCCGCGCCGAGATCCAGTTCGCCTACGCCATCGGCTATCCCGACCCCGTCAGCGTGTACGTCAACACCTTCGGCACGGCCAAGGGTGGACTCACCGACGGTGCGATCACCGAAGCCGTCGAGAAGGTGTTCAGCTTCAAGCCCGCGGACATCGTCAAGCAGCTCAACCTGCTCCGCCCGATCTACTCCAAGACCACCAACTACGGCCACTTCGGCAAGGAAGACGCCGACCTCACCTGGGAAAAGACCGACAAGGTCAAGGCCCTGCTGAAGGCTTTGTAAGGCGAAGTTGCCAGTTGCCAGTCACCAGTTCCCAGAGGGGCGTTATCGCCCCTTTGGAGCTGGTGGCGGGAAGGGAGCTCGTTTGGGATACTCGTCCTGCGAAAATCTGGAGGTTTGGAAGCGGGCATGCGATCTGGCTGTCACGATCTGTCGTGAATCCGTGGGCGTCCGACAATTTGCGCTCCGCAACCAGATCCAACGCTCGGCCATTTCGATTCCGTCCAATATCGCAGAAGGTTCCGCGCGTGACAGCGCAGCAGACTTCATCCGCTTCCTGCGCATTGCGAAGGGATCCACGGCGGAACTGCGAACCCAGCTCCTCATCGCAAAACGACTCGACCAGTGGGAACAGGATGCCTTCATCCTGGCCGACCGCGAAGCTCGCGAAATCAACGCGATGATTCAGGGCCTGATCCGGTTTCTGACGACCAACTCCGCATCACTCAAGGACGCAAGTCCTGCCGACGAGACCTCACTCACCGATCCAAAAACTATTTCAAACACTCAGTACTGAACCAGGACCAGTCGCCGTCCCATGTCTGGGAACTGGCGTCTGGAAACTGGAAACTTCCGCTCTATATGCCTGCCAAACCATCCAAGAAATCCGCAGCAGCCGCCGTTCCGGCCCACGACGAAACCACGCTCACCAACCTCCGTGCGTACGCCGCGCAGACGCCGGCGGGCAAGGACTATGTGGTCCGCGACTTCTCCCTCGCCGACTGGGGTCGGAAGGAGATCGCCGTCGCCGAGCATGAAATGCCCGGCCTCATGTCCGTCCGGAAGAAGTTCGCCAAGAAGAAGCCCCTCAAGGGCGTGCGCATCACCGGATCGCTGCACATGACCATCCAGACCGCCGTTCTCATCGAGACCCTCGTGGACCTCGGTGCGAACGTCCGCTGGGCGTCGTGCAACATCTTCTCCACCCAGGACCACGCTGCGTCCGCCATCGCGGCGACCGGCACCCCGGTGTTCGCCTGGAAGGGCGAGACCCTCGAGGAATACTGGGAACTCACCCTCAAGGCCGTCCTCTTCCCCGGCGACCAGGGTCCCGAGCTCGTCGTCGATGACGGCGGTGATGTCACCCTGCTCATCCACAAGGGCTATGAACTCGAGAACGGCTCCGACTGGGTGAACACCCCGTCCGGCAGCCACGAGGAACAGGTCATCAAGAACCTCCTCAAGCGCGTCGCCGCCGAGAAGCCCGGCGTCTGGACCAAGATCGTCAAGGACTGGAAGGGCGTCTCCGAGGAGACCACCACCGGTGTCCATCGCCTCTACCAGCTCGCCGAACAGGGCAAGCTCCTCGTTCCCGCCATCAACGTGAACGACTCCGTCACCAAGTCGAAGTTCGACAACCTCTACGGCTGCCGCGAGTCCCTCGCCGACGGCCTCAAGCGCGCCACCGACGTCATGATCGCCGGCAAGGTCGCCGTCGTCTGCGGCTACGGTGATGTCGGCAAGGGCTCCGCCCACTCGCTGCGCGCCTACGGTGCCCGCGTCATCGTCACCGAGATCGACCCCATCAACGCCCTGCAGGCCGCGATGGAAGGCTTCGAGGTCAACACCATCGAGGACTCCCTCGGCGTGGCGGACATCTACGTCACCACCACCGGCAACTGCGACATCATCACCGTCGAGCACATGCTCGCGATGAAGGATCAGGCCATCGTCTGCAACATCGGCCACTTCGATAACGAGATCCAGGTCGATGCCATGAAGAAGGCCAAGGGCGTCACGATCGAGAACATCAAGCCGCAGTACGACCGCTATTTCCTCCCCGGCAACAAGAGCATCTACATGCTCGCCGAAGGCCGCCTTGTGAACCTCGGATGCGCCACCGGCCATCCCTCGTTCGTCATGTCCACCTCGTTCACCAACCAGACGCTCGCCCGGCTGGACCTCTGGCAG
>JBIKWS010000365.1:0-4813 GCA_044356195.1 Cyanophyceae cyanobacterium | reverse complement strand
GAAATGGAACGGCATGCCGAACAGGCTGGGATGGGAGAGCCACCAGTCCACGAATTGCGGGCTCATCCGTAGACCTCCTGCTCGAGGGCGGCGCGCATGACATCGCGGGGTGCGAGGCGACCCGACCACAGGTCGAGCGCGGCGGCACCCTGATGAAGCAGCATGCCGAGTCCGTTGGACACTGAGCATCCGGCGGCCCGGGCCGCGGCGAGCAGCGTGGTTTCGTGCGGGCGATAAATCATGTCGTAGACACCGTCGGCGCCGTTGAGGGGAAAGCGTTCGATGTCCAGCGGCAGCGGATCGCCTGGCTTCAATCCCGCGGAGGTGGCGTTGAGCAGGATCTCGACCGAGGAATCCGGGTAGCCGGCGGCGGCGTGGACGGCCGGGAACCGTTCGGTGATTTCCGCGGCGAGTTCCTCAGCCTTGGAGGCGGTGCGGTTCACGAGCCATAGCTCGGCCACGCCTTCGTCGGCCAGGCGGAGGGCCGCAGCCCGGGCGGCACCGCCGGCACCCAGGAGCAGGACCCGCGCGCCGCGGGGTTCGATGGCCAGATCCTCGCCGAGGGACCGGACGATCGCGTCGGCGTCGGTGTTGTAGCCCTTGCTGCGGACCGGGCCGGTGGGGCGTTCGAGTTGGCCGAGGGGTCGCCATTCGCCGTCCGCATCGCGGGCTTCGAAGACGATGGTGTTCACCGCGCCCCACGTGCGCGCCGATTCGTCGAGGACGTCGACGAGATCCACGGCGAGGAGCTTGTGGGGGACGGTGAGGTTGAGTCCGACGAAATGCATGGCGGCCGCTCCGGCGATGGCGGCACGGAGATCGTCCGGGGCGACTTCACACGCGAGGTAACGCCAGTCGAGGCCGAGGGCGGCGATGCCCGCGTTCTGCATGGCGGGCGACGCCGAGTGATGGATCGGTTGCCCGTACACGGCGACAAGGCGCGTGCGGGAGCCGACAGGACCTGGGTGGACGGACGACATGCGGGCGGGAAGGTAGAACGCGAAGGGCGGAGGGCGAAGTCTGAACAGGGAAGAGATTTCAGATACTTCCAATGCATTCACTGCCCCCTTTTGGAAGGGTTTCGGGGCGGCGATGTCCTCATCGCCCGGGGAGAGGCTTTGGAACGGCGACGAGGACGTCGCCACCCCGTTGCCTGCGGGGGCAGCGTGAAGATGCGCCTCCCAACTCCCAAGGAAGGAACCTCCGCTTGAAACGGGGGCGGGATGTCGCATGCTCCTCGCCCCATGAGTTCTCGCTGTATTGCCTTGGTGCGTCGTGTTGCCGTGTTTGCCGCCCTGGGTGCGGCTTTGAGTGTGGATGCGGCACCGGTGACGCTTGCGAATCCGTCCTTTGAACTGCCCTCCACGGGCTTCGTGGATACGCGGGTGGATGGCTGGACGAAGACGCCGACGCCCGTGTGGTTTGATCCGGCGACGACCGGTGGTGTGACGTGGGATCAGCTTTCGGGTGTTTTCGCGAATCCGGCCGTGGGTCAGCCCACGCGGAAGACCAACATGGATGGCAACCAAGGCCTGTACCTGTTCGCGCTGCCGACGGCTGGGTTGAGTCAGGTCGTGACGACGACGTTCGAGGTCGGGATGTCCTACGAGTTGAAGGTCGCACTGGCGGGTGGCGGCGGCGGGATGCCTGAGGGAACGACCTTCGTGCTGGGACTTTTCTACATGGATGGGGCGCTTCCGGTGCCGGTCGGAACGCAGATGGTTTCGCATTCGACGGCCCTGTTTCCGAACACAACCACGTTCGTCGACCAGACGTTGACGATCGGTGAGGTGTTGGCCGGCGACGCGTGGGCTGGGAAGCAGATCGGTGTGGGTGTGGCGTCGTTGAACGGCACCGGCGTGGGGTATTGGGATCTGGACAATGTCCGACTGGAGGCGACGGTGGTGCCTGAGCCGGAGACCTGGGCGTTGATGGGAGCGGGCAGCGCACTTCTGGCGTTGTCGGCGTGGCGCCGGTCCAACCGGGGTTGAACACGCCGGGCGAATCCCGGTCTAGGCGATGGATCGAGGATGCAGGCAATGACGACCAAGGACCAACGGATGATGTTCGGATTGTACGTCAGGGCGCTGCGTGCCTCGGGTGGAGCGGGTCTGCTCGCGGCGGCGCTGGGTTCCCTTCAGGCCGCGACGGAACCCTTGGTGGTGCCGAACGGGTCCTTCGAACTGCCGGCAACGCCTTTTGTCTCCTTGCTGATCGACGGGTGGCAGCGCACGCCAAAGCCCGCGTGGTACGTGGAGGACGGCGGGTTCCTGTGGAACCAGTTGTCCGGAATCTTCGTCAACACCGCTCCGGGCGCTGCCGACCACCTCGAGTCGCTGGATGGCCGGCAAGCGGCATGGCTGTTCGCCGTTCCAGAGGCGGGACTGTTCCAGCAGATCCGCAATGCGGCTGGTACGGCACCGGCGGTGTACGAGGCCGGCCGTTCTTATCGGATCACCTTTGATGCCGTGGGTGGCGGCGGAAACATGCTGGAAGGTGTGACGCTGGAGGCCGGTTTCATCCGATGGGATGCCGGTTCCAATCGCGTCTGGGTGGCTTCGACGGTCGTCACGAATTCGCCAGCGCTGTTCGATCCACGCACTTATCTACGGACATTCAGCCTCACGACACCCGTACTGGCGCCCGCGGATCCGGCGGTGGGTACGGTGATCGGGGTTCAGGTCGTGTCGACGGTTTCCGCGGCAGCGCAAGGCGGGTATTGGGATGTTGACCGCGTGCGCGTTGAAGCCCTGACACCGACGCAGCCAGAGCTGACGCATGTCCTCGAAGCGGGGCAGTTGAGGTTGGGGTGGCGTTCTGAAACCGGCGTCCGGTACCGGGTGCGTCGCAGCGGAGACCTGCGGGGATGGGCGGTGGTGGGTGAACCGGTGCTGGGTACTGGGGAAGCGGTCAGTGTCCGCGTTCCCGTCGGAGCGGGGGTGGAGGAGTTCTTCAGCCTGACGACGGAGACGGTGGAGTAACGCGGCATGAGGTGCCGTGGGTTCACGTTGATCGAGTTGCTGGTGGTGATCGCGATCATCGCGATCCTGGCGGGAATGCTGTTGCCAGCGCTGTCGAACGCAAAGTTGGCCGCGAAGCGTGCGGCGTGCATCTCGAACCTGCGCCAGGTTGGAATCGCGATCGGTGTGTACGCCGGCGATCACGACGGTCGGATTCCGTTCGGTCCGAAGGCTCCGCCGTTCACGAGTCCAGCCAGCTTCTATCCTTCGACCGGGACGCCCACGAGCCTGTTGTCGTTGCAGTCGGGCGAGGTCGTGGGATTGGGGTTGCTGTTGCCGCAGGCGTTGGCGTCGCAACCGCGGGTGATGTTCTGTCCGGGTACGGATACGCCGGTGGATGCGCAGGCGGAGTTGGCCAAGGTGGGGCGGTTGCAGGCGCAGGGGAGTTACTATTATCGGCACGGGGGCAACACCCAGATCTTCGACAATCCGGCCGCGCTGTGGCCGCCGCCACCGATCCGACTGGAAAGCCTGGGGATGAACCGGGACCAGCAACCGCTGACGGCACTGGCGATGGATGTGCAGTACGAGTGTCCTCCGGACCTTGCCCCGTTCAACGTCGTGCCGCGCTCGCATCACAGGGGTGCCGGGGTTTCCGTGCTGCATTCGGACGGGCATGTCGTTCATCGCCCGAACAAGGATCGGCGGTTTACCGTGATCGTGGCGGAGTCGTCGGAGGTCCGGGAATCATTCAGCCGGATCCTGAGGGCGTTTGAACGGGCGGATGCGGAGCCTTGAGGTGCAGGGGCGACGAGCAGGTCGCCACCCCGTTGAAGGGTGGGGCAGGATTCCGGCTGGCCGAGGGGGTGGGTCCGCGGGCAGGGTGAGGACATGCGCGACGGAACCGGAAGGGTTGCCTGTGGGCTGGTGCTGGGGTTGGTGATGCTTGCGGGCTGCGGAAAGGAAGTGGTCATGCCGTTGGGGGCACCGACGACCTCGGCGCCGTCCGCAACCGTTGTCGGATCCACTTCGACGAATGGTGCGGCGGTGGCTCCGGATGAGGCGGATCCCCGTTCGCTGGCGCAGTTGGGCGACACGGCGATGCGGGCAGGGAAGTTGGCGGAGGCCCTGGCGTTGTTCGAGCGGGCGGTGAAGCTCCAGCCCGACGACGAGGAAATGCACTTCAATGCCGGGTTTGTTTCCGCCCAGTTGGGCCGGACGAACGAGGCGATCGTTCATTATCAGGAAGCGGTCCGCGTCCTGCCCGAGTACGGGGAGGCGCACAACAATCTGGGGAACTTGCTGCGGCGGGCCGGGCGGACCGCGGAGGCCATCCGACACTTCGAACTGGCGTTGCAGCATTCGCCCGCCAGCCATTCGGCCCACAACAATCTGGGCACGGCGCTGGCGATGGAAGGACGTGTGGCGGAGGCGATCCCGCACTTCGTGGCGGCGACCGACGCAAATCCGGGGTACGCGGAGGCCTGGATGAACCTCGGGAATGCGTACGTGCAGGTGGGGCGCGTCGAGGAATCGATCCGGGTTTTCCAGAACGCGCTCCAGGCCAATCCCCAGCTTGAGGGGGCGGTCCGGGGATTGGCGCGGGCACAAGCGCGGTTGGGTGCCGGTGGGCGTGTTCCGACACCCTGAGCGCGACATCGCCGGGTTGCCTCATGGAAGCCGAGCTCACGCTGAAGCCGATCGGATTCGTACGGTCCGGGAAGGGGGAGAAGTTCGAGGCCCGCCACCAACCGCTGGAATCCGAGCCCGAGGTCAACCGGTTGGAGTGGACGGATCCGGCCGCGATGCGGGAGGCGGTGCGGGATCTGGAGGGTTTTTCGCGGATCTGGCTG
>JBIKWS010000363.1:0-4818 GCA_044356195.1 Cyanophyceae cyanobacterium | reverse complement strand
ATCGAGCCGCAGCTGGACCGGAATCCTTCGACAGCGCCATGCATCTCACCAACACCGCACCCCTGGCCGGACCTTCCCTCGCTGATCGCGACGGGCGGGCTCCGACGCGGTCGAGCTTCGTCGAGCGGTTGAAGGACTGGGGCGATCAGGCCAGCTGGGAAGGCTTCTTCCGCCAATACGGGCGGCTGGTGCATCAGGTCGCCGTGCGGTCCGGGCTGAGTTCCGAGGAGGCGGATGACGTGGTCCAGGAAACCGCCCTGTCCGTCGCCAAGAAGATGCCGGACTTCATCTACGAGCGGACGCGCTGTTCGTTCGAGGGTTGGGTGCGGCATGTGGCGCGTCTGCGGATTGTCGACCAATTGCGCCGTCGGATGCCGGCTCGGGCCGGAGGGGGACAGTGGGCCTCGGACAAGGAATTGCTCGAGTCGATTCCGGACACCCTGGACGCCGACCGGTTGGATGCGGCCTGGGACGAAGCCTGGCGATCGAATCTCTTGCAGACGGCCCTGGAGCGGTTGCAGCTGAGGGTTTCGCCCGAGCATTTCCAGGTGTTCCACCTCAGCGTTGTCGCGGGCGTCGCGGGGCCGGAGGTAGCCAGCACGCTGGGCGTGAGTCAGGCGCAGGTCTGGGTGGTGCGGCATCGGTTGACCCGGCTGCTGAAGCAGGAAGTGAGTCGGCTGAAGTCCACACCCGGTGGGTTGGGCTGAAGACGCATAGGCCTGCCATGTCGCACGGATCCGATACCGGGCGACCGGGGGAGTTTGCGGGAGCCAGACCTCCGGTGGTGCCGGAGCACACGTTGGTCCGGTGCGTGGGTGCTGGGAGCTACGGTCAGGTGTGGCTCGCGCGTTCCGTCCTCGGCAGCTGGCGTGCGGTGAAGGTTGTCCATCGCCACCTCTTCCAGGAGGACCGGCCTTACGAACGGGAGTTCCTTGGTGTCCAACGCTTCGAGCCATTGTCGCGGGAGGACGAGGGCTTCGTGGACATCCTCCAGACCGGGCGCAACGACGAAGGTGGCTACTTCTACTATGTGATGGAGCTGGCTGACGATGCGCACACGCCGACCGGTGAGTGGAATGAGGACGTGGCGACTTACGAGCCGCGCACCCTCTCCCGGATCCTGGCCGAGCAACGACGACTGCCGCTCGACGCCTGCATCGAGTTGGGATGGATGCTGTGCCGAGCCCTGGGACGTTTGCACGAGGCCGGTCTGATCCATCGGGACGTCAAACCGTCCAATGTGATCTACGTGGCCGGTCGGCCGCGCCTCGCGGACATCGGTCTGGTCGTGGAACAGGGCGAAGCCCGTTCGTGGGTCGGCACGGAAGGGTTCATTCCGCCCGAAGGACCCAACTCCCCACAATCCGACCTTTATAGCCTCGGCAAGGTCCTCTACGGGGCTGCGACCGGACTGGACCGTGCGGATTTTCCAAGACTCCCGCTGCACACGGGCTCCGGCGTGGATGGGGCGCGCTTCCTCGAGCTGAACGCCATCCTGCTCCGCGCCTGTGCTGCCTCGGTCCAGGCGCGTTATGCAACGGCGGCCGCGATGGAATCAGACCTGCAGCTCTTGAGGTCGGGTGGCTCCGTCCGCCAGCGGCGTCGGCGGCAGTTCCGCCTTCGGTTGGTTGCGGGGATGGTGGTCGTGACGCTGTTGGTGGGGGCCGTGATCGCGGTGGGGGTGGCGAGCAGGTCCATCCCACAGTCCGGGACCATTGCGTCCCCTCGCGCGAATTCGCCCGCCAGCTCCCGGTCGCTTTCCGTCGAATGGACAGGCGAGGGCATGCGCCGGATGGCCGGGGACGATCCTTCGGCAGCACTGCTTTACTTCACGGAGGCCTTGTCGGCTGCCACGGTTGCGGGCGAGCCCACCGATGTCCTCCGCTTGCGGATTGGAGTCCTTCGCGATCGCATGCCCCAACTGGTCTCCATGATCGACGCGGGGGGCGAAGTCTTCTCCGTCGATTTCGGTCCAGACGGACGCCTGGTCGCAACGGCGGACCGGAATGGTGCGGTGACAGTGTGGGATTTGGCTTCCGGGGTTCGGGTGCATGGTCCCCACGCGCCTTCGGGGTACCCGGTGCGGGTGCGGATCGCGCCGGACGGAAAGCGGCTGTTGCTGGCTCCCGAGGCCCGGTTTCCGGTGTTGCAGGGGGTGGAACAGCCCAGGGGCAGCGCCCGGGTCCTCGACATCGCCACGGGACAGCCCGTGTTGCCCGACCTGGAGGGGATCATGTGGGGCGTCTTCAGCCCGGACGGACGTTGGTTGGCGGCGATCGGGCGTGGAAATCGGGTTGAGCTCCGCTCCGTGAGGCCGGGTTCGAAGGTCCGGGATCTCGGGGGACCAACCGCCCCGGTGTCAGCGATGGTTTTTGCTCAGGATGGATCGAGGCTGGTCGCGGTCGCGAATGACGCGAGGGCTTGGATCTGGTCCACGCCGGAGGGCGTCCTGGCTGGATCCCCCTTGCCGATCGGGGGCTCGGGAATGCTGGCCGACTTCAGTCCCGATGGAAAACGCCTGGCCACGCTGGCTGTCGATGCCGAAAGGACCTGGTCCCTCCGGATGTGGGATGCCGAGTCCCGAAAGCTGGCCAGGGAGTCCGTGGGGAATGCCCACGCCCGTCCCGTCCTGGACCTCAGGCCCATGGGGGGCAAACGGTTCCTCACCGGGGATCATCTCGGATCCGTCCTCCTACATGATGTGACGCGCCCGGAGGCTCCACCGATCCCCTTGAGGCCGGGGAAGGGAATCTGTCGGACGTGGTCCGTGAGCGGGGATGGACGCCGGGCCGCGGTGGGAAGCGAGGATGGATCCGTGCAGGTTTGGAACATGTCCGACGGCTCGCCACTGGGTGCCGTGATGCGGCATCCACAGGGCCTGCAATGGTTGGCGCTGGCGCCCGATGGGTCCCACTTGCTGGCCGCCTCCCGGGAGGGGTTGGTCCGGGTCTGGAAACTGGACGGGGGGCGTGGGGAGTTGGAGCCCTTGTCCGTGGCGGGTACGTTCCTGAAGCCTCCGTCCTCCACCACTGCTTATCCTTTGGGCGTCCTGCAAACGGGGGGTGGATTGACCTTCGGGATGCGCCGTGGTGGGCGGATTGTTCCCGTTTTCCTGGACCCGGGTTCGGGACGTGAGGACCGGGTGCCCATCGTCGACGGCGACCCCGAGTGCTGGCGGATTTCCGTCGGGCATCAAAACCCGGTTGTCGCGGCGCACGCGCTCAGTGGAGGGTTGGTGGATCAGGGGAATGATGTTCTGGTCTATCGGGTATCCCCGGGGGGTAACCAGCGTCTTCGATTGGCGCATCCAAAGCCCGTCCTTCAGACATGCTTTGCCCCTGACGATCAATCGCTGGTCACTCTCGACGTCGAGCAGACCGTGCGACGCTGGAGCACTGCGGACGGAGCGCTCCTCCGTTCAAGAACGTTCCCGGGTTCCACGGTTGAGGAATCGTCGTTGAGCTCCGACGGTGAGCAATGGTGCAGTCTGGATGTCGGCAAACACTTCCTCCGCACTTTTGAATGGGAGAAGTCGTCCGAGCCGGTCCGGGAGCTTCGAATCCCTCCGTGGGTAGAGGGGCCCGCGTTGCCGGAGCGTGCTGCAGGTCTCGCCAGGATCACCCGCCATTGGCCGGTGCGCGACTGGTCAACGGTCCCATCTGCCGGGCTTCCCTTTCCGGGCGTGCTCCTGGAATCGTGGCGGGCCATGGAAGTCCACCCGGCCACTGGGCGCGTCCTGCTCCAGACCGGGGCTGGGCCCGTCCGTGTCCTGGACCTCGCGGCGCAAACCGAGAAGCCCCTGATCCACGAAGCCGGCCAGACGCCTGTCCGCTCCATGCGCTTTGATCCCAGTGGTCGATTCGCCGTGCTCGTCGACGAGGACAGCGGTGTCTCCGTGTTCGATGTGGCGACCGGTGAATCGGTGATGCCACGGCAATTCTGTCCGGAGGGCATCGAGTGGGCGGCGCTCACCTCGGATGGTTTGTTGGCCGTCGCCGTGTATCCGAACCGCATCCGTCGCTGGCCGGTGCGGCCGGCCATGGAATTGCCGGAAAAGCTACGCGCCCAGGCCGAGGTCTTGTCCGGCCGTCGCCTCGACGGCCGCGGGCAATTGGTGTGGCTCACGGGGTCCAACCTCGTGGAGAGATTGCGGTGATGGGAAGAGGTGGAGGGTCCACAGATTGCACAGATTTCACAGATGGGGAGAGTGAGGATTCTCGGCGCGGTGAGGGCGTGCGGGGAGTGGAGTTCGTGGATTTCCGTCCCGTTGGGATGCCTTTTACGCCGGAGGCGTGGGAGCGGGTAGCCAATACGGGGTGCGAAGCGACCCCTGGTTAGGGTCCGAAAAGGATGAACAACCCCGGAGGGGTTGAAGACGGCTCCCATCCCTCCGGGATGATCGAAAGATTTTTGTAAGGGTGCGGAAAGGTGGGCCGATTCGGATTCATGACGGATGGGTGTCCATCCGTGCAATCGCCTTACCGTACCATGAGCGTCTTGTTGGGAAATGTCGTCCGTCCACTCCACCGGGTCTTCCGGAGTTGCTGGAGTGCCCCGATGGCGTGGTGGATGGCCATGGCGGGCGCCGCAGCGGCGCCGTTCACCTACCAGGGTCGCCTGGTCGACAACGCCACCCCGGCGAACGGCACCTATGAACTGCGGTTCCGCCTGTTCGATGCGGTCTCGGCGGGAACCCAGGTGGGAACCGACGTCACCTTGCCCACGGTCGGCGTCACCAATGGCCTGTTCACGGTCTCGGTCGACTTCGGCAACGGCGTCTTCACCGGGGCGGACCGCTGGATTGAGCTCGCGGCTCGT
>JBIKWS010000362.1:0-4824 GCA_044356195.1 Cyanophyceae cyanobacterium | reverse complement strand
GGGAGAATCGAACTCCCGACCAAGGGCTTATGAGTCCCCTGCTCTACCGCTGAGCTACCCTGGCACCGATGCGGCTTTTGCTGCTGTTCCCTGAGGCGGTCATCAAGGCCTGACCCGGGTCATCGGCGGAGCGGAACAAATCCCGGCTCGCACACCAAAACCACGGATCCCACGGCAAAAACGCCCTCGCGGAGGGCGAAGGCGGCGAGAGAATCAGCCGCACCCACCCATCGGGCAAGATATTTTCTTGGGCGTTCCCAAGAATCCTCTGCACGTGTCGGCGGCAGCCGTTGCGCATGACGATTTGCTTCCCATGTCTCTGAGGTTCCGGCGAAGCTGTCGTATGACGTTAGCGACGCCCGAGGTGATCTGCACACATGAGAGTGATCTGGACGGACTGGTTTCCGGACTTCTCCTGCAGCGCCTCGCCAAGCACATGTTCGGAGCCGAGATCACTCTCGAGGCGTTCCATTACCAGGGCTGGAAACTGCGCCAGATGTCCGAACGTGTGGCCTGGGTGGCGGACTTCACCTTCGAAAGCCGATTCGACCGTCCGAACTGGCTCGTGCTGGACCATCACGCCGGAGATTTCCGCCCCAAGCAGGCCCGCCTGATCCACGACCTGGGCAAGTCCGCGGCCCTGCTTTGCTACGAACTCTGTGTGCAACACGGCCTCGGCAGTCCGGAACTGGAACGGATCGTCCACCTCACCCACGTGAGCGACCTGTTCCTGGAGGATGATCCCGACTTCACGCTCGCCTGCGATTACGCCTCCTTGGTCAAGAACTACGGATTCTGGAACCTCCATACCGTGATCGCTGGCCGACCGGAGGCGCTTCTCGACCACCCGCTGCTGGAGGTCATGCAGGTCCGCCGCCGGGTGGAGGATCCGATCGGCTACAAACTCGCCCTGGCGGACGTCACGGAGATCAGCCCGACCGTCGGACTCGTCCGACCGCCGGTGGGAAACACCAACCTTGTCGTGCACGAACTGCTGAACCGCCGCGCCACACCGTATCCGGTGCTGGTCTCCCTGCATCGTCGCGGGGCCGGGGTGTTTGTCGTCAGTTTCCGAAGTCTCAATGGCGAGGCCCTGGTCACCGCTCAACGTTTCGAAGGGGGCGGCGGACACCCCAACGCCTCCGGAGCCACCCTTCCCCGGTTGAGCGACCATGACGCTGCCGTCCAGTTCCTGCGTACCCGCCTTGCCCCGCCGGCACCCGCCTCGCGTCCGGGTGCGACCACCATGGCGGAAGCGTTCACCGGCCTCCAGTGGCCGGACATGAACCGCTGATCCACCGCGTGAGGGCACGCAGCCGACACCCCCAAGCTGAAGGCCGGATGCCCCCACCCGGCGCCATCATCGCCCACTCCTCAGGGCGCCGGGTTGCTTCCGCCCGGACCGGGCTTCACGCGGCTCGGCCACAATTTCCAATCGATCATCGGATCCTCGCGCAACGCCACCGGCAGCCGATCCCCGACCTGGACCTTGAAGGCATTCACGAGATCTCCGCCGGCGCAGGCCGCCACCTCAAGCGTCAGATAGAACTGCCCGGCGTCATGCGCGGACAGCAATCCCGCGGGAATCCGTTGCGCCTGGATCCGATGCCATTCCCGGAAGGCCTCCGCCGCAGGAACCCCGACGAACCACGGGCTGCGCAAACCCACGATGTTCCTCCCCGCATCCCACTCGATCCATCCGTTGCCGAGGGTGTTGACCGGGCCGCGCCCCATCGATGGCAGGTCGCCGACGACGCACATCGCCACGCCTTCCGGGTGCCGCACGAGCCCGTCCCGAACCCTGCCGAGCCTTGCCTCACGCAAAGCGGTACAGGCGTCCCTGACCCCGTTCCAGTCGACCTCTGACGACTTGCGCCCGTCCTCGAAGGCCACCAATCCCAGGATGGGCAACTCCGCGTAGAAGTCGCCGCGGATCGCGATCACCGCGGGAAACTCCTGCTGCAACGTGCGCAGGATCCCCTCGACCTGAGGTCGCGTGAGCTGGAACAGCGGCAACCACTGGCAAAAGACACCGCCCGGCTTCAGCGAACGTCGGACGGCGGCAAAGTGTTCGCGACTGAACATCCGGCCTTCCCCCGTCCGCCATGGCAGGAACAGATCTCCAACCACCACATCGAACGTCTGCGGCCGGTCGCGCACCATGAGACGGGCATCCTCGACCAGAACCTCCACCCGCGGATCCGAGATCGCATCGCGATTGAACCTTCGGAAGTACTCGCGCGAATACTGCGTCACCAACGGACTCAATTCCGCGACCACGACCTTTTCGACGCCCGGATGCAGCACCACGCCTCCGAGCGTGCTTCCGGTGGCGAGTCCGAGCACGCCGACCGACTTGGCCCGCCCATGCAACAGCAGGGGCAGATGCGCCTGACGCTCCTGATTGCTCTGAGCGCGGGATCCACCCAGCGTGTAGCTGTTGTTGAAGGTGATCCACCAGTCGTCGTCCTCGCGTCGCATGACGGCCACGACGCCTTCGCGTCCGGATTTCACCTCCACCGTGATGCCACCCTTGACGGGAGATACCTGCGGCAGCCCACGCATGCCCAGCGCCATCACGGCCACCACGCCCAGAGCCGCGCTCAGACCTGCCCAGGTCGCCCTCCGCAGCCCACCCAGAACGACGACCAATCCCAAAGCGAACGCTCCCCACAGCGCCATGGGCCACCACAACCCCAACCCCGGCAGCAGCACCATCGACATCAGCTCCGCTCCGATCCACCCCCCGACGCCATTCACGGCGAGCAACCGGGCGATCACCGCGCCCGCGGAAGGCCCGGTGGCCATTCCCCGCAGCAACGCCGGAAAGACGGCGCCCATTGCCATCACCCCCGGAACCACCAGTGCCAGCGCGAGACCACCCACCGCCGCATAATACGGTCCCGCCGGCAACGTGTACGGCACCGAAACCAACCCGGGACGCAAGGCCGCCAGAAACCGTGGTTCCAGGGCCACCGCGAGTCCGGCCACGACCAGCATCCATCCCAGCCAGGCGCGGCTTCCCGCAATTCCGGGCCCAAGGAAAGCCGCGAGCATCGACCCACCCACCAACGCCACCAGAACGAAGCCCAGCACCGTCGCCCCGGAGAATTGCGAATTGATCGTGACCTGCGCGAAGTGCTGCTGCAGCGCCACCTCCAACCCCAGCACCCATGCCCCGGAAGCAAACGCCAGCACGTAACCCCGCCTCCCCCACGGCTCGGCGGCCGTTCTTTCCGATGGCGTCGAGGTCGGCGCGGAAACCCCGGGCGCAGGCCCATCCTTGGGCCGCGGTTGGAGCAACGCCAGGATCGCCACAACGCCATTGACCGCACCGGTCGCGAGGCAGGCCGCATCCAACCCCAGCCACGGCAGGCACCAAACCGTCATCGTCACCAGTCCGAACACACCACCTGCGGTGTTCGCCATGTACAGCAGCAGCGCCGTCCGACCACCCGCGAAAATCGCGGTCACCACTGCCGGGAAAACCACGCCCATCGCGAACGCCGGGGCCGCAATCACCAGCACGGGCAACACCCATCCCACCACCGCCGTCCCGAGGATCGGACGCAACGCATCCCCGATCGGAACGGCCGCCAGCACCGGCAGCACCAGCATCGCCACCGAACCTTCCGCCAGTGCCACCCGCAGCCACGCCCGCGAGGGCCGCACTGGACGCATGGCTGCCCACGCCGCCCCCAACGCCAACCCGGCGAAGAACACGCCCACCACCCGCGCAAAGGTCCCCGGCCCCGCCCCGAGGACATCCACCATCCGACGGGTCCACAGCAACTGATGCGACAGGGCCGCGGCCCCGCTCAACAGCAACATCAACCCCGGCATCCAGATCGCGCGGTTCATTCCACGCGCAATCGGAACCAACCTTCACCGTCGGCCAGCGGCACCCCCGTGAGGCGCTCGACCTTTCCCGTCCCGACCAGCGGCCCCGCCACCGGTGACCAATCACTCGGTGTCGCCGGGAATCGGGACGACCGCTCCAGCCAGTAACGCTTCAACCGCTCCGACGCGTACACCACCGTCAGCGTTCCTTCATCCAGCGATATCCCACCCACCGTCGTGCCCGCCTGCATGTAGACGGGAAAGACCTCCGAAGGCGGATGCAGCGGCCCACCGCCGGGACCATTCCCACCCGTATCCACCAACCGGAATCCCACCACATACAAACCCGGAACCGTCGCCGAGAAACGTCGGCCGTGGATGTGGCCGTACGGATCCTCCCCGGGTTGCCCCTGATTCTCGCTGAGCCGGAACCGCTGGGTCCCGGCGCGTTCTCCCACCGGGACGCTGAAGGTCAATTCGGTGGCATCCTCCTCACCGTTGGAGTCCCAGAATCCGAACGAGCCGCCCGCCGGCCCGTCCACCTGCACGACCTCCGCCTCGATCCGGGCACCAAAGGCTGCGTGCCCGAAAGCCGGGCCCCCGTTGTCGCCCGTGCCCGCCAATGCCGTGAGGGTCAGGGACCCGTGAAGATGATATCCGGCGTACGGGCCATTGGTCTCGAACTTCAACGGCAGGAAATAGCCGGAGTTCGTGATGAAATTGAATCCGTTCGGAAAATAAAGCGGGTTGCCCGCAAGGGAGTTCACCGCACCTGCGTTCAGGTGCAGATGCTGTCCGACGGCCGTGACCGACATCGCCCAACCGGCGATGACCGCCGCCAACCAGCGCCGTGCCAAACCATGACTGATCTTCATCACACCCCTGTTCCTCCGTATTGAAATGACTTAGAAAGGGGGTGCGGGGCCCGGTGGGCCTGCCGCGAAGAAGGGGCGTCCTGTCGTTCAACATCCGCCCGTTCCCGCG
>JBIKWS010000420.1:0-4301 GCA_044356195.1 Cyanophyceae cyanobacterium | reverse complement strand
GGGGCGGACATTCGAGCTGTTGTCGAAAAACGATCTCGGGGAACGGACGTTGGCCTCCTATGCGGTCGACGATGGGGCATTGTTCATCCGCACGGCGGGGCATCTGTACCGGATTGGGAAATGAGGTCCGCGTAGATGGCCGTGTGGATGGCCTGCTGGCGCCGCTGGTGTTGGGGTTCGCCCGGCATTCCGTTGGTGAGCCAGGCGACCGACAGGCCACGATCCGGATCGGCGAAGGCGCACGAACTCTGGTTGCCGCTGTGGCCGAAGGATCGCGCGCTGGCGTGCGGTCCGTAACCGTAAGGCATCGTCAGGCCGTTGGGTTGGGTGGTGGGCAGGATGAATCCCAGTCCGAGGTCGATCGGTGCCATGAAGGTCCGGTCGAATTTCCCGACGCGCTGCGGTTGGAGGAGCGTACGCCGTGTTGCTTCCGACAACCAACCTGCGGGAGGACAAAGCAGCGCCGAGTAGAACCGACACAGGAAGCCCGCTGTCGTGCGCAGGCCGGATCCTGGCCGGCATCGGGAGATGACGACGGGATGATTGAGGACAGGATCTGGCGTCCGGCCGGAGCGGCCTGTCCGATCCATCACGACCCAGTCATTGGCCAGTTGGGCGCGTTGGCTGGGATCGACTCCGAACCACCCAGGTCCCAGTTGCAGGGGTTCGATGACCTCCGTCTGAAGGATGTCTGTGAACCATCGACCGCTGACGCGCTGGAGGATTTCGCCAAGGATGAACCACGAACCATTCGCGTGGTACCCGGCGGTCTCGCCCGGGATCCAGTCGGGTTCAAGTGGTGATGCGCACGCGGCAGCGACGCAGTCTTCCCACCCAAGTGCTGGATCCGTGCGGTCGGCATCGCGGAACCCGCCCGTATGGGTCAAAAGATGACGCAGGGTGATGGCATCCTTGCCGCCTCCACCGAATTCGGGGATCCAGCGGGAAACGGGATCGTCCCAATCGAGTTTGTTGGCCTCGACGAAGCGCGCGATGGCGACGGCGGTCAGTGGTTTGCCTGACGAGAGCCAGGGGCCGATGCAGCCGGCGTGCATGGGGACACCTGGCACGGATTCGCCGATGGCGAGGGAATGCATCCGCCCCTGAAAGGCGATGGCGACCTGTGCGCCGGAGTGGAGGCCTTGGGTCCGACCGGATTCGAGGACGGATCGGGTGCGGAGCCAGAGTGTGGGGTTGGCGGTTTGCGAATCGATCATGGTGTGGGAGGCGGGGAAGGCTTGAGAGACTGCAACAATGCTTCCCGAAAGGTGGAAGTCAGGAGCAGGGCGCCCTCGACGCTGAGGTGATCATCGTCGCGATAGAGGACCCGACCCTCCCTGAAGGGGCGGATGACTCCGTCCTGGATGAAGTGTGACTCGGTCTCGAGGAACCGGACGCGTGGATGTCGCCGGGTGATCTCACGGATCCGCGCATGGATTTGTGCACGGCCTTCACGGGCCGTTGCCCGTTCCCGGAATGAGGTGAAGGGGCCGACATCGATGGGGCCCGTGGAGAATCCGGAGCTGGCGAAGGGCAGTTCCGGTGGTTGCCCGATGACGAGCATCTGAGAGGCGGGGAATGTCCGGAGCAGTTCCTCGAAGTCCCGATCGAATTCCTCCTGGGTCCAGTTGAGATAATTCGACCAACGAGCGCACACGATCACCAGCGGGACGGTGTTGGAGGCAATGAAACGTCTGCGGTGCCGGTCAAATTCCTGTCGGGTATTGGAAGGCCAGTATGGCGTGGGTCCGTACCGATGCGCCTTGGAGTTCTCCGGGACGAAGAACGGGGAGGCAGCGACGGCCGGAAACGCGACGTAGTGCCAGCCCAACCCTCCAAGCGCTGCATCGAGGCCCGGCATCCACGCCTTCGCGTGGGAGTCACCCAGGATCAGGGCCTGGAGCGGGCCCGGAATGGGCTGGGCCCGGCGCAAGCCGGTGGAGGCGTCCCCAACAAGCCCCGACTCCACGCATCCGGACTTGGATGCCTTGGATACCTTGGATGGCTTCTGGGGCTGCAGGTCGCATTCACACCAATGGGTCGGCCGTTGGTTTGCCGGGACGGTGCGAAGACCCAGTTGGGGAAGGAGGACCGCGAACCCGCCGATGGCAAGCGTGGGCAGGAGAATGCGCGTCAGGACCCGGGATTCCGGCATGGTGCGGGTGGGACGTTCGATCCAGTGATGGCAGATCATGCCGAGGGCGAGTCCGACGAGGCCCTGGATCCAGGGGGATTCGACTCCAACCGGACGCAGGAAGAGGATGGCTGGCCAGTGGGTGAGGTACCAGGAGTAGGACAGGCGCCCGACGTACACCATCGGGGGAGACGCCAGAAAGCGTCCGGTAATGGTCTCCCGGGAGGCGAACGCAAGGATAAGCACGGTGCCCAGGGTTGGGAGGAGGCCGTTGGGTGCTGGGAAGGCTCCATTCCTTCCCACGAACACGAACGACAGCACAATCATGAGGGCTCCCAGCGCAGCGTAGGCCTGGTGGGGCCAGTGGGACCGGGGCACGGACCGGGGGCGGGAAATGTAGACGGCGAGCAGGCAGCCGAGGAGCAGTTCCCACGCTCGGGTCGGAAGAAGGTAGAAGGCTGCTGCCGGATAGCGACGGGATGCGAAGAGGGCCAGACCAAGACTGCCCGCGGCAACAAGGCTCACGGTGACCCAGGGAGGCCAGCGTTTGAAGCGGGATGCCACGAGCCAGAGGAGTGGCCAGACCAGGTAGAATTGCTCCTCCAAGGCCAACGACCAGAGGTGAAGCAGTTGGAAGTCCTCGGCTTCAGGTCCCCAATAATTTCCGGCACTCCGGTACATGTAGATGTTCGAGGAGAGCGTGAGTGCGGAAGCACACTGATATCCGAATCTCTGGAAGTCGGGGCCGAACAGTGTGAGGAATGCAGCAACGGTCCCCAGTGCCAGGATGAAGCCCAGTGCGGGAAGCAACCGCCGGGCCCGGCGGAGCCAGAAGTCCCGCAGTCGAAAGGTTCCGGCGTCCTGCTGCCGGATCAGGATCGAGGTGATCAGGAATCCGGAGATGACGAAGAAGACGTCCACGCCCGTGAATCCACCGGGAAGGACCGGTGCACGAAGGTGGAACAGGACCACCGCCAGAATGGCCACGGCACGGAGACCGTCGATTTCCGGTCGGTAATGGATGGAATCGGACATCGCGATGGGGAATCCACGGGCGTCGGGAGCATGCTACACATTGGGTTCCTGCGTGGGCTAGGCCCAACCCGCGCCATGTCGTGCGGGGGCACCTTAACACAGCCCCCGTTTGAGGTTGGGTCCGGGGCGGTGATGTCCTCATCGCCACGGGAAATGGCTGGAGGGGGCGACGGGGACGTCACCACCCCGTGTGAGAGTGGGAGCGGGGCGGCGATGTCCTCATCGCCATGGGAAATGGCTGGAGAGGGCGACGGGGACGTCACCACCCCGTGTGAGAGTGGGAGCGGGGCGGCGATGTCCTCATCGCCATGGAAGAGGTTCTGCAACGGCGACGAGGACGTCACCACCCCGGTTGAGGGCGTGTCGGGTCTTCATCAGGGAGCAAAGAAGTGTGCACTGCGGGTGGTGTGTCGTGTTCAGGGGGATGGCTTTCGAGAAACCTTGCTTGCGGTGCGGTGCGGGTGGCCTTAACTGGCGGTGTCGTCCGCCCATGGGAGCGGACGTCTCTCCATGGAAAAATTGCTTCTGATCGATGACGAGGTGGACGTGCAGTACTCGTTTCGCCGGATCTTCGACTCACCGGACCTCGAGTTGTACACCGCGTCGAGTGGTGAGGAGGGCCTGCGCCTGATTCCAAAGGTGCGCCCGGACCTGGTGATCTCGGACATCCGGATGGCGGGGATCAACGGCCTTGAAACCTTGCGCCGCATCCGCCAGCTGGATCCGAAGGTGCCCGTGATCCTGATGACGGCTTACGGGACGACGCAGACAGCCATCGAGGCGATGAAGCTGGGCGCGTTCGACTACGTGTTGAAGCCGTTCGATGTGCCGCGGTTGAAGCAGTTGGTCGGAGATGCCCTGAAGGCGTCACGGGACATGCGGCAGACGGTCGCCGTTTCGCCGCAACTGGAGCAGCAGGATTACGATCTCGGCGTGATCGGACGTTCGGAGCCGATGCAGGCGGTCTTCAAGCTGATCGGGCAGGTGGCACACACGGATGCGACGGTGCTGATCACGGGCGAAAGCGGAACGGGCAAGGAACTGGTGGCGCGGGCGATCTACCACAACAGCCGTCGGGCACAGCAGCCATTCCTGGCGATCAACTGTGCGGCGATCCCGGAGAATCTGCTGG
>JBIKWS010000360.1:0-4842 GCA_044356195.1 Cyanophyceae cyanobacterium | reverse complement strand
GTTCCGGCGGCGCATTACCAATGCGGCGGGGTCGTCACCAACCTCGACGGCGAGACCGAGATTCCCAGCCTGTACGCCATCGGCGAAGTCGCCTGCACCGGGTTGCACGGAGCCAATCGCCTCGCCTCCAACTCCCTTCTCGAAGCCCTCGTCTGCGCCCATCGCGCTGCCGACCGCCTTCTCGCCGAACCGCCCTCCCGCTACACCGGCCCGCTGCCCACCTGGCAACCGGGGCAAGCCACCGACCCCGACGAAATGGTCGTCGTCTCCCACAACTGGGACGAGATCCGCCGGACCATGTGGGATTACGTGGGAATCGTCCGAACCAACAAGCGGCTCCGCCGTGCCGAGAAGCGACTTGGAAACCTCCAGGACGAAATCCGGGAGTACTACTGGAACTTCCGGGTCACCTCCGACCTTCTTGAACTCCGCAACATCGCCACCGTGGCGGAGATCATCATCGCCTGCGCCCTGCAGCGCCCCGAGAGCCGCGGCCTGCACTACAACCTCGACCACCCCGATCCCTCCCCGGCCTGGTCCCAACGCGACTCCGTCGTCCGCCGTCCGCCCCGCCCGTGATCCGTCCTGACCCAGTTGCAGCCCACGGACAGACAACGGCCCACGGAGTCAACCGTGGGCCTCCATGAAATCTGTGGAATCTGTGCAATCTGTGGACTCCCTAGCTCCCGACCATCGGTGGATCCTCGGCGAGACCATCGACCAACCGCACCTCACGCTCGGCGCGTGCTGCCACCCGAGCGTCGTGGGTGGCGATCACCAACGTGGTCCGATGTTCCCCACGCAGTTCGAGCAACAGGTTCATGACCTCGTCCCCCGTGTGTGAGTCGAGGTTTCCGGTGGGCTCGTCGGCGAGGATCAATGACGGTGAATTGATGAGACACCGTGCGATCGCCACCCGCTGTTGCTCGCCGCCCGACAACTGCGAGGGCCGGTGTCCCATGCGATCGCCGAGCCCGACCCGCTTCAGCAGGGATTCCGCGCGTTGACACGCCTGGGCTCCGGGCATCCGCCCCATCCGTGCCGGCAGGAACACGTTCTCGACCGCCGTCAGGTCGGCTAACAGGTGATACGCCTGGAAGATGATGCCGACATGGCGGTTCCGGAACTCGGCGAGACTTGAAAGGCTTCGTCCGGACAACGTGGTTCCCTCGAACTCGATCTGACCCGAGTCCGCATGGTCGAGGCCGCCCAGCAGGTGGAGCAACGTGCTCTTCCCGGCCCCGGACGCGCCGCGCAGGGCGACGAACTCGCCGCGGGCCACCGAAAGGCTGACCCCGCGGAGCACCTCCAATCGACGATCCCCGATCTGGTAGGCCTTCTTCAGATCCCGGGCCACGACCAGCGGCGTCCCGTTCCCAGCCGTGTCATTCATTGCGCAATGCCTCCACCGGCCGCATCGAAGCCGCAATCCAAGCCGGGACCACCCCAGCCAGAAGGCAGATCACGAGCGAAACACCGCAGATCAGGATCAGATCCTCCTTCAGCACCAGTGCCGGGATCTCTGCGAAGCTGTAGATCGACTGCGGGAACAACTGCCGTCCGGTCGCCCAGCGCATGAACCGCAGGAAGTCGTTCCGGATTGCCACCATCATCACGCCCGCGCCCACGCCCAGCACCACGCCGACCACGCCCACCATCGAGCTCTGCGCGAGGAACACCATTACCACCTGTCCTGTTCGCGCCCCCATTGCCTTCAGCATCCCGACCTCCCGGGTCTTCCGGATGACGAACGCAATCTGCGAACACACGATGCAGAAGGCGGCCACGATCATGACCACGAAGAGGATGATGAGCATCGCGTCCTTCTCCACCTCGATCGCGCCGAGGATGTCGCGGTTTTCATCCAGCCAACTCACCACCCGGAACTCCGGTCCCAGCGTCTCGCGCAACTGCTGTTGACGCCGCAGGGTGTTCTCCGGGGTGGAATCTTCGAGCATCACCGAAAGCCCATTCACGCCCTCCCCTTGGTCGAACAACTCCTGCGCGTTCACCAGCGACACGGCGATGAACGACGCATCAATCTGGTCGTACCCCACCTGGAAGATGCCCCTGACCTCAAAATCCTCCGCCGGCACCAACTCCGGCTGCTTCCCTTTCCGGCTCTTCAGCATCCGCTCCATGGCCGACGTCGAATGCAGGGCCACACGATCCCCCACCGAGATCCCCAATTGGTCCGCCAGTGTGCTCCCCACCAGCACACCGGCTCCGCGCAGGTTGAAATCCCCTTCGATCACCCGGTTGGTCAGGACGCTCACCCGGCCCTCCAATGCCACGTCGATGCCGCGCACCAACGGGGCAAAACTCTGGGGTCCGCGCCGCTCGGGACTCGGCTCCGTCTGCATCATGACCTGACCGATGATGAAGGGAGCCACACCCTTCACGCCGGGCTGCTTCTCCACCTCCGTCATCACCCGGTCCCATTCACCCAGCGGACGCCCGGGTGTCACCACCTTCAGATGCGCGTTGAACCCGATCAGTTTGCGCCGCAGTTCGAGGTCGAACCCGCTCATCACCGAAATCACCACGATCAACACCGCCACCCCGAGCGCCACCCCAAGCACGCAGAACAACGTGATCACCGAGACGAAGTTCTTCTTCGGTCGGAGATATCGCAGGGCCAGCCCCAGCTCGAACGGCAATGTCAACACGCGCCGCGACGCTAGTCGCCACCTGCACTTTGACAAGCCCGGCATCCGGCAACCACTGCCCCCTCACCTCAACCGGAACCAACGCGCCTCGTCCAGCGTCTGCACGCTCACACGAACCTCCCCGGCCAGTTCCGTCCGCACCACGTCCTGGACCGTCCATGGCCCGTCCAGCGCCGCCGCCGACTCCAACTTCCAACGCGAGACACCCCCTGCCGCATCCCAACCCAGCTCCAGTGCGTCGTCATTCCCCCGCAGGAAGTTCATGACCGGCGGTTGCACCGTTCCCACCTGCAACTGGACCCGACGCAAACGGTACGCCCCTCGGGCCGAGGTGGTGTCGTCGCCGATGAACAGGAAGTTGGGTGTCTCGTAGGGATCGATTGCCCCGGTAAACGGCGTGTAATCCCGAACGGCACCATTCAGGACCTGCATCCCGTCAAAGGTCACCGTGTAAGCATCCTCAAGAACCGAAAGCCGCAACGTCCGCCAACCGCCGATCACCGCGGTTTCCACGCCTTCCGCCTGCGTGAACATCGGGGAGTCCGCCTGAGCCCAGAGCCGGTTCGTCCAGATCCCGAGTTCCAGGCCCTTGCGGTCCGCACCCAGGACGATCAGCGAGAGACCTGCGCGGTTGGTCGAGGCGTGGGTTTCGCTCTCCAGTTCAAATTCCATCTCGACCGCAAACCCCCGGTTCCGGTCCAGAGGCACCGCGGAAACTCGTGACCACCCCGCGAAGATCGAACCCGACGCAGTCGTGTCGAGTCGGGCCGCGCCATTGGCGAAGGTCTCCGAGGCCAAGGCAGGCAACGCGAGAAACGTCCATCCCTGGCCGGAGGGCGGTGTTCCCTGGACCCCATCAAACAACACCTGCGCCTGAACGCGCAGCGCCAAACCAAGCACCAGCACCACCCATGGATGAATCGTCCGGATCACACGACAACCGTAACCAACACCGATCCGGATCCCAGCCTGGATTCCAGCCGATCCAACCCGGGGACATTCTCGGAACCACCCCACCCCGTTGCAGGCAGGGGCAGCATCCAGTTGCGCCCCCGACGAGTCCCGACGACCCCGGCCATTGACGGGAGCGCTTCCCTCTCGCTCTATTCCCGCAGGCAATGAAGTACTGCGCGTCCCCTTGGAACTTTACCCGTCGTCTCACCCGTGAGGTCACCGTCGGCGACCCCGCCCGTGGAGGCGTCGTCATCGGCGGTCACCATCCCGTCGTGAAGCAGTCCATGCTCACGTGCGACACGATGGACACCGCCCTCTGCGTCCAGCAGACCCTCGAACTCGTCGCCGTTGGCTGCCAGATCGTCCGCATCACGGCACCCACCGTGAAGGACGCCGCCAACCTCGAGCACATCGTGCGCGAGCTTCGCCATCAGGGCTGCCACGTCCCCATCGTCGCCGACATCCACTTCAAGCCGGACGCCGCCATGGAGGCGGTGAAATGGGTCGAGAAGGTGCGCGTCAACCCCGGGAATTACGCCGACAAGAAGAAGTTCGCCGTCAAGGAGTACACCGACGACGAATACGTCGCCGAACTCGGACGCGTGGAGGAAGCCTTCACGCCGCTGGTCCTCGAATCCAAGCGTCTCGGCCGCGCCCTCCGCATCGGCACGAACCACGGCTCGCTCTCTGACCGGATCATGAACCGCTACGGCGATTCCCCGCTCGGCATGGTGGAGAGCGCGCTGGAGTTCGCCCGGATCTGCCGGAAACACGACTTCCACAACTTCGTCTTCTCGATGAAGTCCTCGAACCCGAAGGTCATGATCGAGTGCTACCGCCTGCTCGCGGCACGCCTCGATGACCTCGGACCCGATTGGAACTACCCGCTCCACCTCGGCGTAACCGAGGCCGGCGAAGGCGAAGACGGCCGCATCAAGTCTGCCATCGGCATCGGTTCCCTGCTCTGCGACGGCATCGGCGACACCATCCGGGTGTCCTTGACCGAGGACAGCCCGCGCGAGATCGCGGTCTGCAATGACCTGCTGGCCCAGATTCCATCGCTGGTGCACACCGCCGGTGGGACGCCGCTCCCGGAAGCCCCGCTCGCATGGGATCCCTTCACCTTCAAACGTCGCACGGCCGCCGAAGCCGACCTCGGCAACGGCCTGCGTTGCGGCGGGGACCAGACCGTCCGGGTCGTCGTCACCCAGGAGACGTT
>JBIKWS010000359.1:0-4853 GCA_044356195.1 Cyanophyceae cyanobacterium | reverse complement strand
CTCGTTTGCGAACACCCCGAAGATCCTGCTCCCGGTCGCAGGTCGCACCCTCCTGGAGCGCCACGCGGCGAACCTCGCCGCCGTCGGCGTGAAGAACCTCTTCCTCGTCACCGGCCATTGCCGCGACCAGATCACCGCGGTCATCCCGGAACTCTCCGAGCGCCACGGCATCCGCATCTACGAACTCCACAACCCGGACTTCACCGAGGGCAGCGCCATCAGCATGCACGTTTCCCTCGCCGCCATCGAACCCGCCGCCCAATCCATCCTCGTCATGGACGGCGACGTACTCTACGGACCTGAACTCCTTCGCCGCCTGATCGATTCCCCCGCGCCCACCACCATGCTGGTGGACTTCGGCGTCGAAGCGCAGGACGACGACCCCGTCCTCGCTCCCATCCGGAACGGACGCCCCTTCGATCTCGTCAAGAAATGGGCCGGCAAGGCTGACCGCGTCGGCGAATCCGTCGGGTTCTTCAAGATCGCCGCCGAACACCTGCCGTTCCTGGCCGCCCAGACCCGCGCCCGCACCCTCGGTATCCATCGGCGCGATTCCCTGGACGATGTCCTCCGCGCCATGACCATCGCGAGCCTGTTCCACTTCGAGGACGTCACCGGCCAACCCTGGACCGAGATCGATTTCCCCCACGATGTCGCCTACGCCCGCGACGTCATCATGCCCACATTGGCCGCGGCCAAGACGCGGCTGAACGCCTGATCGAGGCGGGCGTCGGACTGGCGGACCCAACTTTGGAAGCGGTCGTGGGCGGCCCCAACGTTCAGGCCGTCCAGGGGTGACAGGTCAAACCGATCCGAGGCCCGGCCGAGGCCCGCACGTTCCATGTCCATCGCATTGAGCATCTGCTCGATGTGCCCTTCCACCGGGACCGCCAGCGCAGGCTTTCCGAGCCATGCAGCCTCGGAAAGCGACTCGAACCCGGCGCTGCAAACCACCGCCCGCGCCGTCGACATCATCCGCAGGAACTTGGCCGCGTGCAGTCGGTGGACCACCACTCCGTTGCCCAGCGACTCCTCTTCCGGCGCACCCGGACGTTCGCAGAACACGTGCAGCGCAGACGCTCCGAAACGCAACTGCCACGCCATCAACTCCGGGAGGTACCCTGCGTTCAACAGGTACACCAACACGTGCCCATGGTTCGCCTGCCTGTCCATCTGCAACAGGTCATCCCGCAGCAACGGCGGCCCCACCACCGTCCGGTCGTCCACCGGTGTCGCATCGTAAAACGAAAGTGCATACCGGAGGCACGCTCCACCCGTCGCTGATACGAACCGGCGAAGGCCCCACTGCGCCGGACGCTTCGTGGACAACCGGGGATATTGCGGGTGCGGCAACATGTACTGATGCCCGACCGCCAGCACCGGCACCCTGATCCCACCCCGCCGGTGATGCCAGCCCACCAATGGCTCCAGAAAGTTGACCAACAGGTCGGGCTGCGTTTCCTGCAACACGGCATCCATGCGCCGCAGGCTCGCCCGATAGGATCCCATCCGCGAAACCAATTGCCACAAAGTCGCGGGCAGGTTCACCCGACGCTGCCCCCGATAGACAAACCCCGGACTCCTCAGGGGCGTCACCGGCACATCGAACCCGCGCTCAAAAAAGTCCGGCCAACTCCGGTTGGGATGAGCCCCCGCCATCACGGCCACCACCGCGTGGCCCCGCCGCCGGCACCAGTCCCGCAGGGCCAACGCCTGCGTCATGTGCCCCCGCCCCTCTCCCTGCACCGCGAATGCGATCTTCATGGAATCGGATGAGCTCGAACGAACCGTCCCAGTGCTCGACCAGCGCAGAGCAACTCTCCACCCAGTCGCCGCAGTTGAAATAATCGAGCCCGTGCACCTTGCGCATCTCGGGCCGATGGATATGCCCGCAGATCACTCCGTCCACTCCGGCCCCCGCCGCCAACCGCACCATTCCCTCCTCGAACTGGGTCACATACTGCACCGCGGATTTGGCCTGGAACTTCAGCCACGAAGACACGGACCAATACCCGAACCCCATGCGCCGCCGCGCCCGGTTGAAGTACAGGTTGAAATCCAGGATGCCGGTATAGAGGCGAGACCCCACCCGCTCCAGCAACCGGTTGAAGTGCACCAACCCATCCAGTTGGTGCCCGTGCAAAACCAGGAACCGACGCCGATCCGCCGTCACATGGATCGCCCGTTCCACCAACCGCAAGCCGCCGAGCGGCATACCGACGAACCCCTGCAGGAACTCGTCATGGTTCCCGTAGATATAGGTGACCCTGGTCTCTTTCCGGTTCTTGCGGAGGATTTTCTGAACGACCGTGTTCGCTTCATCGCTCCACGACCACTTCCGGCGAAGTTCCCATCCATCGATGATGTCGCCGACAAGATACAGATGCCGGCATTCGGCATCCCGGAGGAAACCCAGCAACGCATCCGCCTGCGCGTGGCGGCTGCCCAGATGAACATCCGAGATCCAGATGGAACGGTAATGCATGGCCGGTGTGGGCCCTCAGGAAGCTTCAGGGCCGTCACACCAGTGTTCACCACATCCGACCGCCCCCGCTCAAGGAACATTCCATCCGTCACAGCTTCATGACCAACCCGTCACCTACCGGTCACGTCGACACCTCAGCGCCACTCGTCACAACGCGCTCGCGCGGCCGATCCGCCACAGCTTCCCGTCGCTCCGCACGAACAGCGAACCCGCAGCGATCGACGGCGTTCCCACCACCACCTGACCCAGGTCCAGTTCGCTCGCGATCGCCACTTCGGGCTTCGCCGGATCCGTGATCTTTGCTGGATCCACCACCTGCAACAATCCCTTCTCGTTCACGCAGTACAACACACCGCCCGCCACCACCGGCGTCGAACTGAACGGTCCCTTCAATCGCAATTGCCAGAGCCGCTTCCCGTCCGCCGTGTCCGCACACGACAGGATCCCGCCGTCATTCAGCGTGAACACGCGGTCGCCCACGACCACCGGACTCGACGTGCCCGGCCGCAATTGTCCCGCCCGCCAGACCTGCTTCGGTGCCTGCCCATCCGCCGTCGGCTCCAACACCGTCAATCCCTGCGAGGGCACATACAACCGTCCGCCGCTCACCGTCGTCGACGGCACCGTCGATGCCCCCTGGTCGTAGTTCCACAGGACCTTCCCCGTGGACGGCTCGATCCCAGCGACACCCTTCGATGATTGCAGGGCAACGACCGGCTTTCCGTCGGTTCCCTTCATCACCACCGGCGACGTCCAGTTCGCCTTCTTCGGCCGATCCAGCTTCCAGCGGTTCAACCCGCTCCTGGCATCCAGTCCCGCGGTGAACGACTCGCTGTCGTTCTCGACCTGCGCCACCACCACGCCGTCCGTCACCACCAGCGATGACGACATCCCCAGCGAGTTGCTCGCGTTCGGATAATCGCGTCCCAGCCCGCGGAACCAGACGAGGTTCCCCTCGAAATCCAGTGCCACGCAGTCATTCGACGAAAAGATCGCGTAGATGCGCTGGCCATCCGAGGCCGGCGAGGGCGTGGCCGCGCTGATCTTCTCGTGCGTCTGCGTCCGGCCCGTCGCCCAGAACTGCCGCTCCCACAGCAGAACGCCGTCCGCGAGGTTGTAGCACATCACGTGCAACCGATCCTGACGCGCGCCGCTCGACGCCGTCACGAACACGCGGTTGCCCACGATCACCGGCGACGAAATCCCGCGGCCCGGAAGGTTCGCTGACCAGGTCACCGATCCGGTGTCCAGGGTCGTGGGGAGCTTCGTGTCCGGCGCGACGCCGTCGCCGGCGGGACCGCGGAACTGCGGCCAGTCCGCTGCATGCACCGCACACAGCGAAGCCACCAGAAGGGACGCGGCCGTGCCAAGGGAAAGCTGGGTATTCATGAAGTTCATCGGTTGATCGAAAGGGTTGGGTTCAACGGGCGGAGACGACCGGCGTTCCCTGCGCATCCGTCACCCGCAACTGAAAGTCCCAGGACTTGGTCCAGTCCTCCTTCTGCTCGTTCTGGCAGCACTTCACGAGGATCACGTTCTTCCCCGCCTTCAACCCGACCGGCATCCGGTACTGGTCGACCTCGCGATTGCGATGGTACTCGTCGCGACCAAAGAGGTACTTGCCGTTCACCCACACCTTCCACCCGTTCTGGCAACCCAACCGGATCTCCACCGGCTGATCCTTCTCCGACCAGAACTCGGCGTACGCATAACCCGCGACCTCCTTGAGCTCCGAGAACGGCTTGTTGAAGTCGATCATCCCGTAGTCGTCCTTCGACTCGAAGTCCACCCAGTGCACCTGCGCCCCCTTCCCATCCAGCACCGCATCCAGGGCCACCTGCGACTCCGGCGGATACGCTGTCGCAAATCCCGCTCCGCCTGTGTTGTCGAAGGGCCCGATCAACTTCCACTTCATCACCCACCCAAACACCTTCGGCAGATCCACCTTCTCCTTCAGGTCCGTCAGCTTCTTCGCGATCACGTCGATCTGGTCCGCTTCCCGCGAATGCCCCAGGGCCTCCCGATACTTCGCAATCGCCCCCGACGCATCGGTCGCCGCCACCGAATCGCCGGCGGTCACCACGTGATCCACCGCCTCGCGCCGCAACTCGTTCGCCGGATCGTTGACGAACCCCGGCAACATCCGGGCCGCACGCTGCGGTTCCGCACGCTGGATCAATTCATACGCCAACCGACGTGCCCGCGGATGATGCCGCGTCTCGCGCAGGAAGGCCTCCAACCCGTCCACCGGCACCGTTCCTCCCGCCAACCGCCCCCGCTGCTCCACCGTCTCAACCGCCGACCGCAGCCAGTTCAACGCGTAGTCGTTCGCTCCATCCATCGCCTCGAGCAATGACGGCAACGATGA
>JBIKWS010000358.1:0-4857 GCA_044356195.1 Cyanophyceae cyanobacterium | reverse complement strand
CGGAGCCACCCCCTGGAAGACCGACGGTCCATCCTTCGGCTCCGCTCCCCTCGCCGCAGGTTCGCTCGTGCTGGACCCCGCCAACACCAACCAACCGATTTCCATCGCGGCCACCACCGCCGCTTCTCGGGATCCATTCTGGAACCGCCTTTCCCTCGCTCCAGGCACGGAACCGGATTCCGGGGGACTCGGTGCCCACCACCGCTCGGGACGCATGCTCCGCACTCCGCGCGTCCCCCTTGAATCCGGCCGCATCCACTACCTCCTTCGTGGCAAGGCCCGCATCTATGCCGCGGTGGATGCCCATCTGATGCTCGCCGGTCCGCTCCATGGTCGCCTCGTCACCACCCTCGATGCCGGCCCCAACCCACGCTGGCTTTCGCACGACCTGACCCCATACGCCGGGCATCGCGCCCATTTCGAATTCGGGCCGGAAGGCGACCAACCGCTCGATGTCCTCATGGTCGTGGAGTCGACCGAGACGCCAACCTTCCATCCAATCCCTCGGTGGAAACCCGAGGGCCGACCAGCGTCCCTCGCCGCGCTCGCCGAAGCCTTCCAGCGCGATCTGCTCCGGGCTCTCGACGCTCTCGGCCAGAACCAACTCACCCGTTCCCCGGAACTCGCGCCACTCGCCGCATGGATCCTCCGTCAACCGGCCCTCTTCGGACATCCGTCCCCCGCGGCCATCGACACCTTCGTGGCTGCCCGCCAGGACCTCGATGCCCTGGCCAACTCCACGCGATGGACCTCGGCCACCGCCCCCTCGCTCTTCGACGGAACAGGCACCGATGAACACCTGCTCATCCGCGGCAAGCCCACCCGCCCCGGCAGCCTCGCCCCACGCTCGCTTCCGGCCGCGTTCGGCCTGGAAGCCGTCCAGGTTCCAGACTCCTCCGGCCGCCTCGATCTCGCACGGCAACTCATCCACCCAAACAACCCGCTGGTCGCGCGCGTCATCGTCAACCGGGTCTGGCAACACCTTTTCGGGCGCGGTCTCGTGCCAACGCCCGACAACTTCGGTTACCTCGGCGAACGCCCCACACACCCCGAACTCCTCGATCACCTCGCCTGGCAATTCATCCATCAGGATCAATGGTCCTTGAAGCAATTGATCCGCCGCCTCGTCCAGACCGACACATTTGCCATGGGATCCGCCACCACAGAACTCGCTGCCGCCGCCGCAGCTGAGCGCGATCCCGCCAACCTGCTCTGGCACCGGGTCCCCGTGCGCCGCCTCGAAGGCGAGATCATCCGCGATTCCATCCTCGCCGTCTCCGGCCGCCTCAATCCCGCCACCGGCGGCCCGCCGATCCCGATCCACCTGACCTCATTCCACGACGGCCGCGGCCGCCCGGACAGATCCGGCCCGCTCGACGGCGACGGGCGCCGCAGCCTGTATGGATCCGTCCGCCGGAACTTCATGCCTTCGATGCTGGTCGCCTTCGATTTTCCCACGCCCTTCAGCACGATGGGCCGACGGAATCGAACCAACGTCCCCGGACAGTCCCTCGTCCTGCGGAACGATCCTTTCGTTCACGAGCAGGCACACACTTGGGCCACCCGATTCCTCCAAGCCACCGCCGGGTTACCCGACGACGATCGGATCCGACAGCTCTTCGAGTCCGCGTTTGCCCGTGTCCCGGCAACCGAGGAGTCGGAATCGTGCCGCGATTCGCTCGCGGATTTGCGCAAGCTTCACGGCAACGGCAACGAAGTCGACGTGTGGTCCGACTTCTGCCACGCGCTGTTCAACGCCAACGAATTCATCTTCCTTCCATGAACGCGCTTCCCCTCTCCCGCCGCGCCCTGCTGTCCCGAGCCGCCAACGGCTTCGGAGCGCTCGCCCTCGGAGCCCTGCTCCAACCCGCCTCCCGCGCCCTCGCTGGCCCCGGCCCTGACCCACTCACCCCGCGCCCCGCTCACTTCCGTCCCCGCGCACGCAATGTGATCTTCCTCTTCATGGAAGGCGGCGTGTCCCAGGTGGACAGCTTCGACCCCAAGCCCCGCCTCACCCGCCACCACGGCGAGGACCCGCGCAAGGCCATCGGCAAACTTGAAAAGACCCAGTTCGAAAACGTCGGCACGGTCTTCAAGTCCCCGTGGGAGTTCAGCCAACACGGCCAGTCCGGCCTCTGGATCTCCAACCTTTTCCCGCACGTCGCACGCCACGCCGACAAGCTTTGCGTCCTTCGCTCCATGACGTCCGCCTTCCCGGAGCACACCAGCGCGAATTACTTCCTCCATAGCGGCCTCGGCCTTCAGGGCCGGCCTTCCATGGGCGCATGGGTCGCCTACGGCCTCGGCAGTTCCAACCACGACCTCCCCGGCTTCGTTGTCCTCAACGGCGGTCTCATCCCGCCCGGCGGCGTTGACTGCTTCGGCAACGGCTTCCTCCCCGCCACCTACCAGGGAACCCTCGTCAACGCCGTCGGCGCTCCCCTCCCCAACGTCGCCGCCATCGAGAAGGACCCCGCCCGCCAATCCGCCAAGCAACGCCTCGCCCAGCGACTCAACCGCGCCGGCCTCCTCCGTACCCCGGGCGACGACGCCCTCGAAAGCGCCATCGCCAACGCCGAACTCGCCGGACGCATGCAGTCCGCCGTCCCCGACTTCCTGGATCTCTCCGGCGAATCCGAGGCCACGCGCCAACTCTACGGCTGCGACGCCCCCTACGCCCCCACCCGCATCTACGCCCGCGAGTGCCTCCTCGCCCGCCGTCTCATCGAACGGGGCGTCCGCTTCGTCGAACTCACCATCCCAAAGATCGACGGCCTCGACCGCTGGGACGCCCACTCCGACATCCTCAAGAACCACGGCAACAACGCCCGCGCCGTCGATCAACCCATTGCCGGCCTCCTCTCCGACCTCCAGGCCCGCGGCCTCCTCGACGACACGCTCGTCGTCTGGTCCGGCGAATTCGGTCGCACCCCCTTTGCCCAGGGCTCTGACGGCCGCGACCACCACGAACACGCCTTCTCCGTCTGGCTCGCTGGCGGCGGTACTCGCGGCGGCTTCGCCTACGGCCAGACCGACGATTGGGGCTATCGCATCGCCGAAAACCCGCTCCAGATGCACGACCTCCACGCCACCATCCTCCATCTCCTCGGCATGGACCACACCCGCCTCACCTACCGCTTCGGCGGCCGCGACATCCGCCTCACCGACGTCCACGGCGAAGTCATCCAAGCCGCCCTCGCATGACCTCCTCCAATCCCAGCCGATCAGACCGATCAGACCGATCCGTCGGATCTGTCCGATCCCGCATCAACCTCCTCGGTGCAGGCCGCGTGCCCTCACGCGGCGCCACAGCTTTCCTCTCGCACGCCATCTCCCTGCTGCTGCTCGTCCTCACCCCCTCCCTCCTCACCGCCGCCCCCTCCGAGCCCGACTTCACCCGCGAGGTCCGCCCCATCCTTTCCCGCCATTGCTTCAAGTGCCACGGCCCGGACGAAACCACGCGCAAGGCGAAGCTCCGTCTCGACGAACGCGCCAGTGCCCTCCAACCCGCCAAGTCCGGAGCCATCGCTCTCGTCCCCGGAAAGCCTGAGGCCAGCGAACTCATCGCCCGCATCGTCACCGACGATCCCGACGAGATCATGCCTCCCCCCAGCACGAAGGTGCCGCTGACCGCCGCCGAAAAGGACATCCTGCAGCGCTGGGTAAAGGCCGGCGGCGAATACCGCGCCCACTGGGCTTTTGTCCCACCCGTCATGGCCGCACCTCCCAAGGTCCAGGACGAATCCTGGCCGCGTTCGCCCCTCGACCGCTTCGTCCTCGCCCGACTCGAAAAGGAGAAGCTCCACCCGGCACCACCCGCGGATCCCTACACGCTCATCCGTCGCGTCTCCTATGACCTGACCGGCCTTCCGCCCACGCCCGAGGAAGCCGACGCCTTCGCCGCGAACCCTTCCGATGCCGCGTATGAGGCGCTCGTCGATCGCATGCTCGCCTCGCCCCGCTATGGCGAGCGCTGGGGACGCCGCTGGCTCGACCTCGCCCGCTACGCCGACACCAACGGATACGAGAAGGACCGCAACCGCTCGATCTGGCCGTGGCGTGACTGGGTCATCCGCGCCCTGAACGACGACATGCCGTTCGACCAGTTCACCATGGAGCAACTCGCGGGGGATCTCCTGCCCAACCCCACCCGCGACCAGATCATCGCTACCGGCTTTCATCGGAACACGATGCTCAACGAGGAGGGTGGCATCGATCCGCTGGAGTTCCGCTTCCACGCCATGACCGACCGCGTGGCGACCACGGGCACCGCTTGGTTGGGGCTCACGCTGGGCTGCGCGCAGTGTCACACCCACAAGTACGACCCCATCCAGCATCGCGAGTACTACGGCGTGATGGCGTTCCTCAACAACGCCGACGAACCCGACTACGACCTGCCCGAACCTGGGTGGGAGGAAAAGCACGAGGCCCGACTCGCGCAGGCGGCCAAGCTCCTCGCGGACCTGCCCAACCGACTCCCGGTGGGCACGCGGTCGTGGACGACGCCCAAGCTCATCAGCGCCACGAGCGCCAGCGGCGAGACGCCCACACGGCTCGAGGACCAGTCCGCACTCTTCACTGGCCCACCCCCTGAACACGACACCTACACCCTGGTCGTCGAAACGGATGCCTCCGGATCCGATGCGCTCCGCATCGAAGCCCTGGCCGATGACCGCCTTCCCGCCAAGGGACCGGGGCGCGTGAAGCACGGCAACTTCGTCCTCAGCGAAATCACGGTCACGGCCGCCCCAATTTCCAACCCGACCGCCTCCCAACCGGTCGTCCTGACCCGGGCCGAAGCCGACATCGAACAATCCGGTTATCCCGCCGCCCACGCCATCGACGGCAACAGCTCCT
>JBIKWS010000357.1:0-4861 GCA_044356195.1 Cyanophyceae cyanobacterium | reverse complement strand
CCTCGCTGGCGCTGAACTCCATATCGAGGCCGGCACCGTCGTCAAGGCCAAGCCCGGCCGCGATGCCGACACCTCGGCCCTCATGGTCACCCGCGGCGGCAAGCTCTTCGCCAACGGCACCGCCACCCAGCCCATCATCTTCACCGCCGAAGCCGACGACGTCGCCGATCCGAATGACCTCGGCATCTTCGAGCGGGGTCTCTGGGGCGGCGTGGTCCTCATGGGTTCGGCCACCGTCAACACATCCCTCGACGCCACCGGCAACGCCACCTCCCCGAAGTACGACCTCTACGAAGGTCTCCCCGATACCGTCGTCAACGGCCAGAACGTCCATCGTTACGGCGGTGGCAATGACGACGACAACTCCGGCGTCCTCCGCTACGTCTCCATCCGCCATGCCGGTACCGTCTTCCAGCCCAACAAGGAACTGAACGGCCTCACCATGGCCGGCGTCGGCCGCGGCACCACCATCGAGTTCATCGAGACCTACGCCACCGCCGACGACGGCTACGAGTGGTTCGGCGGCACCGTCAACACCAAGTACCTCATCAGCGCCTTCAACGACGACGACGGCTTCGACACCGACCAGGGCTGGAGCGGCAAGAACCAGTTCTGGTTCCTCATCCAGGAACCCGGCAAGAAGGACTCCGGTGGCGAGTGGAACGGCGAACCCAACGGCGCGGCCAACAACAACATGCCTGTCGCCAACTACCAGGTCTACAACGCCACCTTCATCGGCGCCGGCACCAACACCGCCGGCAACCGCGGCCTCACCATCCGTGAGTACGCCGCGCCCAAGGTCTTCAACTCCGTCTTCACCAGCTTCGGTGGCAACGCGATGACCATCGACGACCGCTCGAAGACCCACCTCGACTCCGGCCTCCTCGACATCCGCGACAACCTGTTCTGGAACTTCGCCACCAACGGCGTTCCCGTCGCCCTCGCCGGCAATGCCAACGCCGGCGTCATCTTCTCCGATGCCGCCCGCAACAACCTCAACGTCGACCCCGCCCTCCGCGGCATCAGCCGTGCAGCTGACGGCGGCCTCGATCCCCGCCCCAACACCGGTTCACCCGCCCTCGAAAGCACCCGCACCGCGCCCCAGGATGGATTCTTCCATCCCGTGGCCTGGAAGGGTGCCTTCCGCTCCATGAACTGGGCCAGCGACTGGACCTTCCTCTCCCATGTCGGGGTCCTCTCCGCAGCCGGCGGCGGCAATCCGTTGCCCGCGCCCGCCGCCTCTTCCGTCACGCCGGACGCCCCGCAGCTCACCGTCACCCGCACGGAAACCGGGCTCACCCTCGGCTTCAGCACGCAGGCTGGCGTCAGCTACCAGATCCAGACCCGCGCCAACCTCGGTGCCGCCACCTGGACCGACAGCGGAACCGCCCTGACCGGCAACGGCCAGCCCGCCGCCGTTCCGTTCACCACGGAACTGTCTGAACAGTTCATCCGCGTGATCGCCCGCTGATCCCAACCGGATTCCGAACCACATCAGGGGCCGGGCTTCCCACGAAGCCCGGCCCTTTGCTTTTCCGGCTTCCGACTCCGTCCATGGGCGGATACCGCACCCGCTCGGCGGTTCCCATCCTGACGTCGCCATGAAGCTCGCCTTCGCCATCCTGACGCTGGTCGTCGGCACCGCCGCATTCCTCTTCTTCAGCGTCTTCTGCCTCGCCGGCGGAGCCAACTCATCCCCACGTCAGCTCCTCATCCTCAAATCCGCCCTGATCGGCATGCTCGTCACCTGGATCCTCGCCACCGCCGGCGGCATCTGGGCCATGACGGCCGGGCGCCACGGCCTCGCCATCGGTCTGGGTGCACTCCCCACCGTGCTCGCTACCGCCCTGCTTATCGCCGCCGTTGTCACGCGATTCTGAATCGAGCCCATCCCTCACCATTTTTTCGCGGCTCAACGGTTGCTGGCGTCTCCGCTCTGCGGCACGGTCCATCCCAAGGAGAGTCATGGGGGGCCGAGCCACACAGTCCGTTTCAGCCACAGCGCGTCGTTTCGGGGCAACGCTCCGGGCAATGCTCTTCCTGATCCTTTTGCTGGACCAACCGCTGTTCGCCGCCAACCCACCAACCAGTTCCCTCGCGCAAAAGCGTCGCGACTGGTGGTTCCAAGCCCCGGGTGGGTCCTACGGTCTCGTCGAGGTCACCCAGATTGACCCGCGTACCGAACCCTCCCGCCGCACCAGCACCACTTCCATCCTGATCGGCCCCTGGCGCTGGACTTTCAACGCCACCGCACCGCAGGTCCTCACGGTCATTGGCGTCCCTACCTTTGTTGGCCTCTTCACCTACGGCTGGATCCGCACCCGCCAGGCCAACCGCTAGGCCAACCAGACCGTTCAGCGCCTGTCCCGAGCGCGAAGTTCAGAAACGGCCCGCGTCATGAGCTGGGTCACTTCGGAAGCGGAGATCGTCACTCCCGCATTACGCGGCATCTGTGGTTCCTGAGCCAACGCCGCCTCCAAGAACGGCAGAAGCCGGATGCCATTCGTCCCGCGCCATACCGAAGCCCACGCCGCATGACATCGGATTACAGCCGACGGATCCTTCAGCCCGTCGCGGATGATCTCCTGCGCCAGATCCGGCGGCACACCCAACCCCTCCAAAGCCACCCACGCGCGAGACGCTGAACTGGAGAGCGATTGCCTCAACGAAAGCCGCACCTCGTCCATGTCCCCCAACCCGTCCACACCAAAACCTGCCTTCAAGAACCCACGCGTTCGGTTCCGCACTTCCGGATCCGGATGCTCCAGCAGACGGCGCAAAGCCGCCCAGAACCGCGGATCCGCGAGTTCCCGCTCCACCAGTGCTTCATCGAGCGATTCCAGTACAAGCCGCCCGGAATCCCCGCCGGCCTCCAACAACACAAACAACGTCGGATGCAGGTCTACGCCATTCAGGATGAGATGCGAAAGCCCCCGTCGTCCGCGATAGCGCCGTTTCGCCGCATCCTCCCACCACGGACTCAACCCGATGCTGATGGCCCGGAACGATCGCAAGCTCTCCGCGAGCCGCGCCTTCGCCGGTGAATCCTTGTAGGTCAACTGTTCGAGCAGAAACGGAATCGCGTTCGTCCCGATGGCCTGTAACGCCGCCTGGGCCGCGAGATTGCGGGGCTGCGTTCCCGGCGCTTCGTCCAGCCATGCCGAATACCGCCGCCCCTGATGCACCGGCTCCAGCGCGGACCGTCCTCCCCTGAAACCGAGGACCAGCGCCAGCAACACGCCCACAGCAAGGATCCCAACCAGCCATCGCCGCCCGGTCCCAACCCAGGCTATCGAACGCGCTGCCTCGGTGCTCATCGTTCCCGATTTGCCCCCTTCCCCCACCCCAACGCAAGACAGCATCCAGCACCGACAACTCCCGGTGCGCATAGCCACACTGCCCCCGTAAGGACCGGGGTGGCGACGTCCTCGTCGCCGTGCCAGAGCCTTTCCCAAGGCGATGAGGACATCGCCGCTCCGAATTCCGAACGGGGAGGCGACGTCCTCATCGCCGTGCCAGAACGTTTCTCAGAGAAACGAGGACGTGGCCCACCGCTGCACCCGCACGATTTCAGAAGCCGCCGCCCAGCCCTTTGGCTTCAATGGCCGCATGTCGTCAGATCGCATCGGAAGCCCCCTCCGCCCCTTCGGCGCCTGCGTCGCCTCCGGACTCCTCGCACTGAACCTCGCCCTGAGTGCGGCCTCCGCCGCCGATGTCTCCTGGCCCGCGTATCTCGGCGACAAGGCGTCCAGCCATCACTCGTCGCTCCGCCAACTGACTCCCCGCAATGTCACCAAACTCCAGCGCGTCTGGACCTATCACGCCGGTGGCACGGATCCCAACAACCGCTCCCAGATCCAGTGCAACCCCTTGATCGTTGACGGGGTCCTGTTCGGCACTTCCCCAGACCTCCAGTTGTTCGCCCTCGACGCGGCCACCGGACGCGAACTCTGGCGCTTTGATCCCGTGCGCGATGCCAACGCTTCCAAGGCCGGGGTCAATCGCGGCCTCGTCTATTGGGCCGACGGCACCGACCGCCGCGTGATCTTCGGCAACAGCCATTTCCTCCACGCCGTGGATGCCGCCACCGGCCGCCGTATCCCCTCCTTCGGAAAGGGCGGTTCCGTCGATCTCCTCGACGGACTCGGCCGCGATGCCCGCGGACTCTCCCTCATGGCCAACACGCCGGGCGTGGTTTACCGCGATATCCTCATCGTTGGCATGCGCCTCGGCGAAGGCCCGGCACCGGCGGCCCCGGGACCCATCCGCGCCTACAACCTCCGCACCGGTGAACTCGTCTGGCGTTTCAACACCATTCCACAACCCGGCGAACCCGGTCACGAAACCTGGCCGCCCACCGCCTATCAGTACGCCGGCGGAGCCAACGTCTGGACCGGCTTTGCCCTCGACGAGCAACGCGGCCTCGTGTTCTGCCCCACCGGCTCCGCCACCTTCGACTTCTGGGGCGGCAACCGCATCGGAAACAACCTCTACGCGAACAGCCTCATCGCCCTCGACGCCCGCACCGGCAATCGCGTCTGGCACTACCAGATGGTCCACCACGACCTCTGGGACCGCGACCTCCCCGCACCGCCCAACCTCGTCACCGTCCGTCACCGGGGCCAGCGCATCGATGCCGTCGCCCAGGTCACGAAGTCTGGACACGTCTTCCTCTTCAACCGCGAGTCCGGCGAACCGCTCTTCCCCATCGACGAAGTCCCTGTCCCGGCCTCCGATCTCCAGGGCGAATCCACCGCGCCCACCCAACCCATCCCGCGCCTTCCGGCGCCCTTCGCCCGACAGCTCTTCACCCACGACCAGATCACCGACATTTCCCCCGGGGCCCATCGCCACGTCCTCG
>JBIKWS010000355.1:0-4862 GCA_044356195.1 Cyanophyceae cyanobacterium | reverse complement strand
CTTCGCAACCGACGGCCACCGTCGCTTCCCGTCCCGAGACGCTCACGCATGCGGCCTGGTTGCGTCTCCAGTTCAACCCACGCACCTCCGCTGCCCGGAAATCCACCTTGCGCGAGCGACTGGACGAGGCCCGCGCCAAGGCCCTCCAGCAGGAAGCCTCCCTCGCCGGCTTCGGGCCATTGGCCATCGAATACTCCGATGACGATGCCACCCGGTCCATCGGCGGAGACCTCGGCTGGATCTCTCCCTCGAACAGCGCCCTCCCCGGCGGCGATGTAGTGCGCCGTGCGCTCGACGCCCTCCAGCACGATGGCGAGATCAGTCCGGTGATCGAAGGACGCGACGGCTTTTACCTGCTCCGGTTGATCGAACGCCGGGAATCGAGCGCGCGCGGAGTCGCCGGCCGACAGGAGGCCGCCGTTGCCTCCCATCGCGCCCAGATCGAGCGTCGGCGCTCCGTCGAGAACACCGTGCTCACCGAACTCCGCGAGCGCATCCCGGTCCAGTATCACACCAACGCCCTCGACGAGGTCCGCTCCGCGTGGCGGTCGACGCGCGATCAGGGAAACCAGGCCCCGGCTGCTCCTCCCGATGGAGGTTCGCGATGAAGCCGGCGCTGCGGTGGCTTCCGTTCGGCTTCACCCTGCTTCTCGCGATCCTCCATCCCTCCGCGGTCGCGCAGCCGGAAGTCGACCGCACACCACACGCCGAATACCTCATCCGGAACTGGAGCACCGTCGACGGACTCCCGGATACCACCGTCCGTGCGATCACCCAGGATCGGCATGGATACCTGTGGGTGGGCACCGCCGGCGGCATCGCCCGCTTCGATGGGATCCGGTTCCGGAGCTTCACGACCGGCAACACTCCGGCGCTGGTCTCCGACAACATCTATGACCTCGCCGAGGATGCCTTCGGCCGGATCTGGTTCGCCACCTCGCATGGGCTCGCCGTGCGCGAACAGGACGATTTCCGCTGGTACGATTCGCCCGATGGTCCCGGAAGCAACCCCGTGTTCGGCGTCGCTGTCGATGGCTCCAGCCAGGTCTGGGTCCAGTTTCGCGACGGGCTTCTCCGTCACGATGGCACCCGCTTCCAGGCCGTCCCTGCCGACCCTTCCGTAACCCAGTTGATCGTCGATCCCTCCGGCCAGATCTGGGCGGGTGGCCCCAAGGGCGTCGAACGGTGGAACGGCACCGCGTTTGTTCCCGTTCCCGGAACGGTCGCGGTCGACTCCATGACCGTCGATGGCACCGGAAAGGTCTGGATGCTGCGGTTCCCCAACGACCTTTCCGTCCTCGAAGCCGGGAAGGTGCGGACCATGCCATCCCCCGGCCCCGGCTGGTTCCAGGCACTCAGCGCCTTGCCCAGCGGCGACGTCTGGGTCGGTGCACGCGTCGGCAGCGAATCCGTGCGCTACCGCCACGGCGTCATCCAACGGGTGGATGCCACCGACGGTCTGCATGGAACCCGCCCGGTCTGCTTCTTCGAGGACCGCGCCGGCAATCTGTGGATCGGCGCGAACCGCGGTGGGCTGTTCCGTCTGCGCGAACCTCGGTTGAAATTGTATCGGACCGGAAGGGACCTGCCCTCGGGTGCCGCCATGTCTGTCGCCGCCGATCCGTCCGGTTCGCTGCATGTCGGAATCATGGGGGCCGGCCTGCTGGCTTTTGATGGGAACCGATTCCAACCGTTGTCCGTCGGTGATCCGCGTTCCCCGCTGTTCCTCGCGACCAGCCTGATCGCAGCGCGCGAAGGGGGTGTCTGGACCGGAACCCAGTTCGGCGGGCTGCGCCGCTGGACGGATCAGGGATTGTCGGGGCCGACGGGTCGCTCCGTCGGAACCCGCGCCCTCCTCAACGATCGTGCCGGGCGTCTGTGGCGGGGCAGCCTCGCCTCCGGACTCGACTGTCACGAAGCCAGCGGCATCCGTACCTATACGACGACCAATGGACTCTCGTCCGACTCCATCACCGCGATTGCCGAGGCGGCGGATGGCACGATCTGGGCGGGAACCGAGAAAGGCCTCAACCATCTCGTGGATGGAAAGGTGACACGCTTCGGTACCGCCGATGGGCTCGGTCACGAATGGGTGCGATCCCTCTGTGTGGACGCCGGCGGGATGCTGTGGGTCGGTACCGCCGGGGGCGGGCTTTCCGCCTGGAAGGATGGGCGCTTCATCACCCTCGGCGTTTCCCATGGCCTGCCCAACGGACGGATCGACCTCATCCTCGATGACGGCCAGAACAACCTCTGGGTCGGCACCCCTTCGGGCCTCACCCGCTTCCCCCTCGCCGACCTCCAGCAGTTCGTTTCCGGCAAGGGTCGCACCGTTCATGGGACCACTTTCGGTGCCGAGGACGGACTGCCCGTTCCGCAGTTCGGAACAGGCTTCCATCCAGCCGCCATGGCCGGAGCCGACGGCAAGCTCTGGTTCTGCAGCGATTCCGGGATCGTGATGATCGATCCCAGCCGCCTTCGGGATCCGGCACCCGCCCCCAAGGTCCACATCGAGGAGGTCTGGATCGACGGAACGAGGCTTCCCGCGGTCGTCCCCCGCCAGGGAGTGGATCTGCCTCCGGGCACCGAGCGTCTGGAGATCGTCTACACCGGACTCGAACTCTCCGCGCCCGATCGCGTCCGGTTCCGCTACCGTCTGGAACCGTACGATCCGGAGTGGGTGGATGCGCAGGACCAACGGTCGGCACGCTATTCGAAGCTCAAGCCCGGCATGTACCAGTTCCGCGTGGACGCCGCCAACAACGACGGAACATGGAGCGCGCCCGTCGACGGCCTGAGGATCCTCGTGCAACCCGAATTCTGGCAGACGCCGTGGTTCCGTGGGGGTCTGGGTGCGGGTGGCCTGGCCCTCGCCTTCCTCGTGCTCCGCATGCGCGTCCGGACCCATTCCCGACGGCGTGACGTGGAGGAATCCTTCACCCGCCAATTGATCGAATCCCAGGAACACGAACGCAGCCGGATTGCCGACGAACTCCACGACAGCCTTGGACACGGCCTTCTCGTCATCAAGAACCGCGCCTCCCTCGCCGTCGGTCAGCCCGCCGATCCCACACGCCTCGTCCAACACCTCCGCGAGATCTCCACCATGGCCACCGAGGCCATCCGCGAGGTCCGCTCCATCGCCCGCAACCTCCGCCCCTTCCAGCTCGATGAACTCGGCCTCACCAAGTCCATCGCTGCCGTCATCCGCAACCTCGCCGATTCCTCCGACATCGAATTCCACGTCTCCCTCGATCCCGTCGATGACGCCCTCTCCCCGGATGCGCGCATCAACTTCTACCGCATCGTCCAGGAATGCCTGAACAACGTCGTGAAGCACTCCCAGGCCCGCAGCGCCACCGTCGGCCTCCGGTGGAACGATCACTCGCTGCGCCTCACCGTCAGCGATGATGGCTGCGGCTTTCGGACGCCCGAACCCACCCTGCTGGCGGCCGCCGGATTCGGCCTCGGAAACATCGCCCAACGCGCCCGCACCCTCGGCGGCCAGGCAACATTCGAATCCGAACCCGGCCGTGGAACCCGCGTCACCGTCGAGGTCCGCACCGTCGTCGCGCGCCCCACCACCCTGACGTCGTCCCACACCCAGACCTTCCGAAAGGCTTCTCCATGACCCCCCTCCGCATCCTCATTGCCGATGATCACCCGATCTTCCGTCGGGGCCTGTGCGACGTGATCGAGACCGATCCTTCGCTGGAACTCGTCGGCCAGGCGGCCAATGGCGAGGAGGCCCTGCACTGCATCGCCGAACTCAAGCCCGACATCGCCATCCTCGACGTCCACATGCCGCGCCTCACCGGCCTGCAGGCGGCCCGCCGCCTCCGCGAGTCCGAGTCCCCGGTGAAGCTCGTCCTGCTCACGATGTACGAGGACGAATCGCTGCTGAACGAGGCGCTCGACCTCGGCATCAACGCGTATGTGCTGAAGGAGAACGCCGCCGAGGACCTCATCCAGGCCATCCGCGCCGTGGCGGAGGGCAAGACCTTCATCACCGCTTCCCTCACCGGGGCGCTGTTGCGACGCCGCAGCGACTCCGAAGCCCTCCATCGCGAACGCCCCGGCCTCCAACGCCTCACGCCCAGCGAGAAGCGCATCCTCCGACTCATCGCTGACGATCGCACCTCCAAGGAAATCGCCGACCTCCTCGGCTGCGCCGTTCGCACCGTCGAGACCCACCGCCAGAACATGAGCCAGAAGCTCAGCCTCAGCGGCAGCCACAGCCTCCTCAAGTTCGCCTACGAAAATCGGTCGTTCCTGTAGGGCAACTTCCTCCCCAGCCTCCTGACGTCGGCTGCTACGTCCGTGGCCGACAAGGTCACGAGGCGGGCTTCAAACATGAAACGCCCCCTCCCCCCTACTTCGAGCCGAGGGCGGAAGCCATCGTGAAGATCGGCAGGAGCAGACCCAAGGCGAGGAATCCGATGGCGGCAGCGACGGCACAGAGGATCACGGGTTCGATCAGGCGCACGGCCTGATCCACCTGACGGTTGGTCCGGCGTTCCACCGTGTCGGCAATCTGTACCAGGACCTCATGCAGTTTGTTGGATTCCTCGGCGACGGTGATCATCGCGAGGATCTGTTCGGGGATGAACCCTCCGACGGACAGCGGTTCCGACAGGCGCTTGCCATCACGCACGGACTCCGTCGCCTCAGCGATGCGATCAGCGAGAATGTGGGATCCGGTGGCGTCCTTGGAGATCCGGAGGGCGTGGAGGAGTGGGACGCCATTCGCCAGCATGGTGCCGAGGATCCGGCAGAAGCGGGTGATGGCGAGAAGGCGGAGGGCGGATCCGACGACGGGGATCTTGAGCTGCCATTCCTCGAGGACGCGGCGGTGCTTCTCG
>JBIKWS010000356.1:0-4862 GCA_044356195.1 Cyanophyceae cyanobacterium | reverse complement strand
CAGGCCGTCGGTCCCCAGCGTGATCCGTGCTGCGATGGTCGAAAGCTCCAACTCCGACAGGAGCGTGAGGTCGAGGGCACCGGCCTCACCGACGTTCACCAGGGCCTCCCCGATGCGGAACTTGAAGTCCGCTTCCGTATCGCGAACAACGACCCGGAACGCGCGTTGCGATTCCTCGATGCCGTCGGACACCGCATAAGCCAGATCGTTCGTGCTCGGGCCCTGCGTCGGACTCGGACGCCAGCGGAAGAGTCCGGTGGCTGCATCCAGGCTGGCACCCGCCGGCACCGTTCCCACCCAGCGGAAGGTCAGGGTCTGCGCGGGCAGATCGACATCGACCGCCGGCAAGGACAACTCCAGCAACTGGCTCTCGGCCACGACCTGATCCAGCACCGGCAACAAGATTGGAGCGTCGTTGTCCTCGATCACGCTGACCGTCACCCGATTGGTCGCGCCCTGCGACGGAAGGCCATCGTCGCTCGCAATCACCTCGACGGTGAACTGGAGCGGTCCGCTGCCTTCACCCGTCGGCCACGAGATCCGTCCTGAGATCGGATCGATCCGCATGCCTGCGGGAGCGCCTGTGCCCAACCGATGCACCACGCCATCCGCCGGAACATCCGGGTCGATGGCACGGACCTGTACCTCGAGCACAGAGCCTTCCGCCACCTCGACATTCAACGCGGCGCCGAAGACCGGCGCACGGTTCACCAGCGACACTCGCGTTGTCGCATCGGCGGCAGCGGACGGCACTTCGCGATTTCCCGCTTCATCCACCGCCACCGATTGGAAGGCGTAGGTGCGCCCCATCTCGCCGTTGAAGAGTCCGGCCGTATCGCGCGTCGCCGAGCGCCACACCGTGAACGGTCCGCCGTCGGTCGAAACGAACACATCGAACGACCGAACGCCGGAACCGGCATCAGAGCCCGACCACTGCACCTGGAATTGCGCCCGGCTTTCCGGCGGCAACGGAGCGACCTGGCTGACCGGAGCCGTCGTGTCCGGCGGGATCGGTTCCGCATAGACCAACGTGTAGACCACGGTGCCCCCGGTCGTGTGGTCCAGCAGATGCAGCATGTCCTCGTAGATCGGACGACGCCCGCCCGCGATGAAGGTCCGGTCGGTCGTCCACACGTTCCATCCGAACGGAACCTCGCTGCCGTCCGGCCGCAGCACCCGCGCGAGTGGCAGGTCGCCACCCGACGGATCCGGAACCCGCACATAGGTCCAGCCGTCCGGAACCGTCACGGTCAACCGCACCTCACGGTCGGCCGTCGTGGCGGGCCCATCGACGGCACCCTCCCGGACCACGGAGACCCGGTTGGTGCTGCCATCGCTCAGGTAGAGCGTGTCGGGCAGGAAATCGTCGTCCTGGACGTCGTTCACGAGGAAGTCCGGCTTACCGTCCGCGAACCCGCGATCGGCCTGGACGAGGTGGATCATCTCGTGGATCGACACGTCGCGCACGGAGGCGAGCTCCGGCAACCCGCTGAACGGTCCGGTGTGCTCGAAGGTGGCGCTGTACTCAATGAACTGTCCTTGCAGCGTCGATTGGAACAGCCATCGACCCACGCGTGTCTCGCCGGAAGGCAGGTCACCGAACGCGGCGGTCATCGACGGCACCAGGTTCTCGCCGGCGACCTCGGTCGCGATCAGGTCGAAGTCGATCAGCAAGCCCTTCTCGTTCTCGATGATCTTCGGCTGTGAGGAAGTGATGGCGAGGTCGCGGGCAGTTCCCGCGCCGCGGTTGTTCACGAGCACGGCGAGCGAGTACGGAATGCTCGGCTCGATCGGGACCGTGAACGGATCGTCGGAACGCACGTCGCGTTCGTGGAAGTACTGAAGGACCAATTGCGGGATCGGCAGCACGGTGATGGCCACTGGCGCGATGGGCTGGCGAACCGTCAGGCCGCCCTGCCGGTATTCGATGGTTCCCGCCACGATGTGACGCACCGCCTCCGCCGTGGGAGCCGCTTCCGGTCCGGGAATCAAGACCCACGAGGCCTTGCCGGTCGTTCCCGCATCGACCTTGCCGGTGCCGTCTACGGCACCGATGGCACTCAGCACCGGAGCCAACCGACCGAACTGCGCTGTTGTCGGCACACCGTTCTCATCGGTCATCGTCAATTCCACCTTCACGCCTTCCAGCGCGGCATCGGAGTTGTTGACCAACTCCAGCGACGCCTGGAAGCCCTGACGGGCCTGCACGACGTCCTGTTCCAGCCGCAACCGAACCCGCGCACAGATCGCCCCACCGTCCGACTGGATCCCCGCCTTCATGCGGTCGATCGCCGACAGGACGGCGTTCATCGGTTCGCGGAAGCCCGCCGCCTCGTTCGCGGTGATTCCAACCGCGGCGGCACCGAGCACGCGGGTCAGCAACTCGCGATCGATGAAGTCCGTGCTTTCGCCCGCCGGCACCTGGCTCCGGAACTGGATGCCACGGGCGTGGTACGCCATGGTCCGGTTCCAGCGCTCAATGGCCGCATCGACGGCCTCTGGGCCCACAGACGAAGGCCGGGGTGCCGCGCGCAACGCAGCGATCTCCGCATCGGTGATCGTCGTTCCGCCGTCGCCCGCGGGTGATGCGGCCCGGATGAAGACCTGGAGGAAGGTCTCACCGGTGGCTCCGCCAACGGGCATCAGCAACTGCCGGTTCCCGACAAGGACCACCAACGGCTCGATGATTGCTTCCAACCGCAACCGCTGTTCGTTGACGCCTTCCAACCCCGGAATGATCGGGCTGATCGTGTTCGCCAACCCGGCGATCCCACGCAATCCGGTGCGGTTCCCACCCGGGTTGCTTCCCCCGCCTCCTCCACCGCCTCCTCCACCGCCCCCTCCACCGCCCCCTCCTCCGCCCCCTCCTCCGCCGCCGGCACCACCGGCGGCGCATTTGTCGGCGGCGTCCTTCAAGGTCTTGAGGCAGTCGAGCACGCTGAGAATGTCCCCCAGGAACGGGATCTCCTTGCCCGCCGCTTCGAGGCAGCTGACCAGCGCCGCCAGACACCCGAGGATATCCGGATCCGAGAGGCAGTCATAAGTATCCTTCAGGCAGCCCGGGATGTCCCCGAGCGGGATGAACCCGATCGCGCACTCCAACAATGCTCCCGCCATTTCATCGGTGCATGGGTCGCAGGAACCGAGCGAGGAGGCCACGACGGACCCCACAATCGTTCCGCCGCCGCCACCACCACCACCCCATATGCCGCTGCCGCTGCCGCCGCAATTTCCACCCTGAACACCGACGCTACCGGAGTAAGTGTTGGTCTTGTTGCCGCATACCAATTCCCACAGGACGCGCGCCCCCGGACATCCGCCACCCGCGGCCGGCCCCGCATTCCGCGCCCCGCTCAGGCGCTCCAGAACCACAGGAACCGTCACCGAACTCCGGGCCGGCAGATCGCCCAGATCCGTCTGCAAGGCCGTGAACCGCCACCCGTCCGAATTCGAGAAGCCGAGGCGCATGGCCTTGGCCGCGATCAACCCATGGTTCGTGATCGTGAACTCGAACTCCGTCCGATCCTGCGTGATCTCTTCCAGGTCGATCATCGTCGGCTCCACCGTCACCACCGGCATCGGCACGGCTGTCTCGAACACGGTCTCGATCGTCACCCGGGTGCGATCCTCGATGCTGATCTCGTCCACCGTGAAGAAGTACTGCACCGCAATCCGCGGCAGGAACACCGACGCTTCCGTCGCCGGCCCGCCACGCACCAGCAGCACGCTCCGCCCCGTCTGGTGGCCATCCGCCGTGGCCGTCACTTCGTACCAGCCTTCGCGCAACGCCGGGAAGGTCGTGCGCCCGTTCGCATCCGATGTCCCCTCCACCGTGACGCCGCTGCCGTCCTGACGCACCACCCGCACCCGGGCACCCGCGACACGGGGCGCGCCGTCGGCGTAGTAGGTGTATTCGTCGACCGTCTCGACATTCAGGCTGCCCACCGCATCCGAGAGGATCGCGATCGAGAAGCGCAGTGTCGCGGAAGCGGAACCGTCCCCGATCCCGACCGTGCCGGATTGCTCGGTCAGCGGCAGTTCCGCCGGCGGCCGCAGGATCAGATGGATCTCACGGCTTTCGCCCGGTGCCAGCGCCGGCATCGGCTGTTCTTCCGCGGCGGTGAACCAATCCACTCCCGGCAGCGCCAATTGCAGTAGCCCTGTCGGACGTCCGCCGTCGTTGCGGACCGTCACCGGCACGATCGTCTGGTCGCCGCGCAACGCACCCACCGAAATCACCGCAGGATCAAAGACCAGTTGCGGCCGCGTGGACCGAACCCGCAACGGCAGCAACACCGACGCCTGCGGTCCCTCGGACGAACGGACGCGCAACCGCGCCTCGCTGTCGACGTCCACATCCGCCGTCGAGGTCACCACCACCCAGACCTCCGCGCGTGCGTCCCCGGCAAGGCCCGAGGGAACCACGGCAGAAACCGTCACGCCGTCAGGCACGGACTCCGTCTCCACGGTCAAACCCGTGAGCGGCCCGGCGCTGAGATTCACCAGTTCAAATCGGTTGCTCGACGTCGAAAGCGCCGGCAGGTCGAAGGCCAGCAGGTCCGGCTCAGCCCGCAATCCCAGCAACCGGAACGTGTCCTGCACCGGAGCCGAAGGCTCCCCTGGATGCGACGCGCCGATCGTGTAATCACCCGCCTCGCCCGGCAGCGGTCGGAACGTCAGTTCAAACCGACCATTGGCATCCGTCAGCGCCGACACCACCCGGCGCGTCCCGCGCACCTGGATGTGGATGTTCACCAACTCGAATGCCGCGGGGGCCCCACTCCGCCGCGTCGCCGTGCCCACCATCGGAATCGGCGTGCCCACCAATCCCGTGGTGAACTCCGTAGACACCACCGCCTGGT
>JBIKWS010000354.1:0-4883 GCA_044356195.1 Cyanophyceae cyanobacterium | reverse complement strand
TTTCGATGATCCGTCGGGACGGCACGAACTACGGAATGATGGACGTGCGCTCGCAGAACTCGCTGGTGACCGATTCGTCCGCGTCGGCCTCGGCGTGGGGTTCCGGAGTCCGGATTCCAAACGGCATGGTGAACCAGAGTTCCACGGGAACGAAGTTGGTCACGCTGTACGAACTGCTGGGTGCGGTGGGATGGAAGCGCGGGTTGGTGACGACGACGGAACTGACGCACGCCACACCGGCGGGATTTGCGGCGTGTACGAAGAGCCGGAACGACGTGGATGAGATCGCGGCGCAGTATTTCGAGCGCCGGATCGAGGTCCTGCTGGGGGGCGGCCGGAAGCACTTCGAGAAGGAGGCGCGCAAGGACAAGCGGGACCTGAAGGGGGAATTTCGCCAGGCTGGTTACGCGGTGATCGAGAAGGCGGAAGAGTTGAAATCGGGCCTCATGGACGGACCCATCCTCGGCGTCTTCACGGGTGGTCACCTCCCTTATGTGGTGGATATCGAGGGTGGGCTGACGAAGGTGGACGCCGTGCCTTCGCTGGCCGCGATGACGCGGGTGGCACTCCGGCGGTTGTCGCGGGAGGAACGGTTCGTCCTTCAGGTCGAAGGCGGGCGCGTGGATCAGGCCTGTCACAACAACGATGCCGCGGGAGCAATCCGTGAGATGATCGCGTTTGACGAGGCTCTGGACGAGGTTCTGGAGTTCCAGCAGGAACATCCGGGCACGCTGGTGATCGTGACGACGGATCATGCGACCGGGAACCCGGGCTTGAATGGAATGGGCGAGGATTACGCGAAGAGCAACCAGCTGTTCCGGAACCTGCTCTCAATCCGGCAATCCGTTCCGGAGATCGCCAAAAAGGTTCTGCTCACGGAGACCCCCGAGGCCTATGCCAAGGCTATGTTCGAGGCGACGGGTTACCTGATTTCGACACGGCGTCGCGAGTTGCTGGAGCCGTTCCTGAAGAAGAAGGGGTATGCCCTCTTCGAGGTGATGGCGTCGGATGTGGCGGCGGTGGGGCAGGTGTTGGCCAACCACACGGGGATTGGTTTCACGAGCACGGCGCACACGTCGGATCTGGTGCCGATCCTGAGCCGGGGTCCGGGAGCGGCAGCGTTCCGGGGAATGATCCAGAACACCGATGTTTTCGAGCGCTATCTGGGGTTTGCGGGTGTGGGTTTCCGGAACCGGCAGGAAGCATTGGTTGCGGAGTACGTGCCGGACCCGGAAAGCGCAGAGAAGTTGTTCGAGTACGCCACGGCGTAGGACGTCTCAGCCCCGTCCATGAGCGGGGTGGCGATGTCCTCATCGCCCGGTGCCGAGGGTGCGGAGATAGGCCAAGAGGTCGGAAACCTCCGCGGGTGGCACCGCATCGAGCAGGCCTTCGGGCATCACGGAACCCTTGAGGAAGGCGGAACGGCGGACCCCGGAACGGGGAAACCGACGGTCCTCGGTGGAGGGTTGGCGCAGGGTCAGACTTTCGGAATCGGACGCAGCCAGCAGGCCTTCGTGGACTTCGCCGTTGGTGGTCTCGATGCGGTAGCGGCGGTAACCGGCTTCCATCGCAGCATTCGGGGTGAGGATGTTTCGCAACAGGGCTTCGTTGCCGTGGACGCCGGCACCATCGAGGGCGGGTCCGATCTTCCCGCCCTGGCCCTGGACGGCGTGGCAGGTGCCGCAAAGGCCGTTGAAGACGGTCCGGCCGCGGGTGACATCTCCCGGCTTCGAGGCGAGCGCGCGGAAGTGGTCGAAGCGTGCGAGGAGGCTCGCGGCTTCCTGTTCGGATTGGACCGGCGGCAGGTCGCCAGTGCGCTCGATGCGAGCTCCGGAACCGAGGCGTCCCCACGATTCGCCGTGGCCGTGGTACACGAGACCCGGGGTGCCGGGCTTGAGGGCGAGGTTGGCAGTGGCTCGGATCTCGTCGGCGGAACGGCAGACGTTCCAGACGCGCAGTTCGAGGAAGTCGCCGGCGGTGCCGCCCGCAGCGGTGGAACCTGCCGGACGCAGTCCGGCGAGGGGCTTGGGCTCGGCGGCCTTGCTGGTGCGGTCCAGTTCGCCGTTCACGTAGATCCGGAAGATTCCGTCGGCATCCCGCGTGACAGCGAGGTGGGTCCACGCTTCGGGAACGGTGGGCTTGCTGGCCACGACGATGTCGTTGTGCGGCGCCGCCGTCCAAACGCGGAACACGCCGCCGTAGAAGTTCAGGTCGATCCCGGGACCGCCGAGGATCGAATCGGCATTCGAAAGGCCGGGTTCCATCCGGACCCAGGCCTCGGCGGTGAACGGGCCGGGCAGTTCGAGGGTGTCCTCGATCCGTGCTTCTTCGGCCCCGTTGAAGCGCATCACCGGGCGCAGGGATCCGCCGAGTTCCTTCTGGAGTTGCCCGACGAAGGCGTCGGAGGGCAGGACGGCCACGAGCTTGTCGAGGGCGTAGCCGTCGATGTCCTCCTTGGGAATGTCACCGGCCCGGATGGCAGCGACGAGGCGGCGGGCGGATTCGGGAGAGGAGGCGAGGCGGTCGACGACGTTCTTGCGGAGCGCGGGGCCGAGGTCGGGCCAGAGGCGCAGCAGGGCGGGCAGGGCTTCCTCGGACTTGGCCGCGGCGATCGCCGCGATGGCTTCCTTGCGGACGTTGTCGTCGGTCGATGTGGCGAACTGCCCGAAGAGGTCGATGCGGGTGGAACCGGTTTCGCGCAGCGCGCGGAGGGCGGCAAGTTGGCGGGCGGCAGGAAGCTTCGGGCTGGTGGCGATGGCGGCAATCTCGGGCTCGAGCGTTTGCAGGCGGAAGGCGGTGGCAAGGCGCAGCAACAGGTCGGCGTTGGCGTCGGTTGTCTGGTTGCGGAGGAGTTTGCGGGCGGCGTCGGCGATGAGTGGCGTGAGGGTCTGGAGGTTGCCGAGGCGGTCGCGCTGGTCGTGCAGGAGTTGAAGGGTCGCGGGAAGGGCGAGCGCGGCCTCGATGGCGGCGCGGGCCGCGGGTTCGTCGGGAACCGAGGCGATCAGGAGCAGTTCCTCGGTTGAGAGGGAGCGGTCGAGGCTGGGCAGGATCCGGGCGAGGCGTTGGGCCCCTTCAGGACCGCCGGCAATGAGCGCACCGAGGGCGCGCGCTTCGCGGGCGAGCGGACGGCTTTCCTGATCGATGTAGGTCAGGACGGCTCCGCGATGGGGTTCAAGGGCCACGCGGACCAGATACCGTTCGAAGTCGCGGAAGAACCCGGGAGCGCGGGACCAGTCGGCGGGCGTCGCGCTGGCCGCCGACTGCAACAGGATCGCCAGCGCACGGTAGGCCTGGTCGCGATCGCCCGGGGCCGGGGCGGGGTTCGCAGCCACGGTATCGATCAGGCGCGACAGCGCGCGGATGGCTTCCTGTCGGACGAGGCGGTCCGGATTGGCCAGTGCGCGGGAGGCAAGGGCCAGGACGGATTCCGTGGGGAATCCGGCGTCGGCATGGACGCGGAGGATTTCGCGGCGGAGGGCGCGGGAACGGGTGCTGTCGAAGGCACGCTCCAGGCTTCCGGATTCCTGACCGCGGAGGCCTTCCAGTGCCCACAGGGCCCGGATGCGGACGTCGGAAGGTTGGGCGAGATCCTCGAACAGGCGGGTGAGGTCCGGTGCGAGTTCGCGCAGGTTGCGGTCGATGATCTGTTGCCAGGCGGTCTGGGCTTCCCAGGTGCTGGGAGCGGACAGGGAGGCGAGGAGTTCGCGCTCCGGGATGCGGGCAAGATCGGGGATCGCCGTGCGCTGCGGCTGGGATTCATGACGCACCCGCCAGATGCGGCCGCGGAGCTTGTCGCGTTCGGGGTGACTGCGGGAAACCTCGTTGTGCGAGATGACCTGATTGTACCAGTCGACGATGTACAGGCAGCCGTCGGGGCCAATCGAGATCGCGATCGGCCGGAACCACGGATCGCTGCTCAGCAGGAAATCGGGCAGGTGCTCCAGTTGCCAGCCGTTGGTGGCGTCGTCGGGATTCGCGGATTGGGTGCCGCGATGGACGCGGATGGCCTGGATCTTCCGGGTGATGGGATTCGCCACGAAGAAGACGTCGCGCCAGGGGCCGGGGAAGGCATTGCCGCCTTCACTGAGTGCGAGACCGGAGAGGCCGGTGCCGCCCATTTCGCGTTCGCCGGTCTTGGGGAAGGGCGGGGCGTACGGACGCGGGACATCGTCGCCGCAGAGCGGGTAGGAACCGCCTTCGAGGAAGGGCATGAGCGGCCAGCCCTGGTCGTTGGCTTCCTGGATGAAGAGTTCGCCCTGGCGATCGAACACGAGTCCCCAGATGTTGCAGGGACCCCACCCGACGGTCTCGAAACGGGTGCCGTCCGGTCGGAAGCGCGCGAGCTTGGTCTTGTTGAAGGTCGTGGTCGTGCCGTCCGGCGACTGGACCTTCGAACTGTTGAACGCGCCCTGCGCCAGCATCAGCCAGTTCCCCGGCAACCGGGTGAACTGGTGCGGAAAGAGGTGGGAATCCTCGATGCCGAATCCGGTGAGGATCGCCTCGTGACGGTCCGCGCGACCGTCGCCGTCGGTGTCGCGGTAGAACCGGATCTCGGTGCCGTACTGGGCGTACACCCCGTCCTTGTAGGGCAGGATTCCCAGCGGCATGGCCAGGCCCTCCGCGAACACGCGGGCCTTCTGGCGGCCCGGAGCGGTTGGCGTGTCGAAGACCAGGATCCGATCCTTTCCGCCGCCGGCGAACAGCGCCTTGGCCTCCGCGGGCGATTCGTTGGCATCAATGGGGTAATCCATCGCTGTGGATGTCCACAGGCGCCCGGCGGCGTCGAAAACAAGGGGGACGAACTTCCCGCCGTCGGGTTCGGCGGCGACGAGTTCAACCGAGAAGCCGGGCGGCACCGAGAAGGTCCGCGCCTGTTCCTCGGG
>JBIKWS010000353.1:0-4891 GCA_044356195.1 Cyanophyceae cyanobacterium | reverse complement strand
GGGGATCGGGGCCGCGACGAAGGTGGAAACGGCTCAGCGCCGTTTCGCGTCGTCGTGGCACACGATCATGGAAGCCTGAATGAACCGATCCTCCCATGGATGTGCTCCACCAAGGTGGATGCGAGATGTTCCCTCATCCGTTCCCGAGGAGGTCCCCCATGGGAGATGGTGGTTCTCCACGGGGGGGATGGCGGGAGAGGAAGGGGATTCCCGCTATCAAGGGCTGGAAATCGGCTGGGAGATTCGGAGGTAGGCGAAGAAGTCGCGGAGTTGCTGGGGCGAGAGGTCGGAGAGCAGGCCCTCGGGCATGAGGGAGCGGCCCATGGGTTGGACTTCCTTGATCTCGCCTGCGGTGAGCGTGATGTCCTGGCCGTCGAGTCCACGCAGGACGGTGACCTGATGGTCACGGTCGACCTGGAAACCGGCGAGGCTGCGGCCGTCGTGGGTTTCCACGGTGATGTATTGGTAGCCTTCGCGGATCTCGGCGTTCGGATGGACGATGCTCAGGAGGAGGGTGCCGAGGTTGTCGCGCTGGTAGCGGGTCAGCTCGGGTCCAATGTGGCCGCCCTTGAAGAAGAGCCGATGGCAACTTGCGCAGCGCTGGAGGTAGCTGGATTCGCCGGCGTAGGGATTGCCGGGAGCTTCACGCAGGACGCCTTCGATGAAGGCGATCTGTTGCTGGAATTCCGTGGGCGTACCCGTCGCGGCGACCGCTGCGGGCAGGAGACGGGTGGCGTCGCGGGCGAGTTCCGGATTTCGGGAGGTGCGGAGGCGCTCGGCGATGTCCGCCGGGACGAGGGAGGCTGGGAGCCGTGCGGATTCCAGTTCGGCCAGGAGGCGTCGGGTCCAGCCCGGACGTTGAAGCAGGAGGGCGAAAGCGGCGGGCCGGATCTCGGCGGGAAGGTTGGGCAGCGCGGCCAGGACTTGCATCGGGATCGTTGGATCGTCGTACGCACCGAGCGAGGCCAGGGCCGCACTGCGGAGTTGGGCGGTGTTCGGTGTGGACTTGGGCGGATGGCCTGGGGTGGCGATCGCGAGTTGGAGCAGGACAGGGACGGCGTCGGGAAGACGCACTTCGCCGAAGGTGCGGGTGTGCAGGAGGCGTTGGTCGGCGGGAGCGGTGGGATCGGCGATCACGGCGAGGGCTTCGCGGATCGCGTTGGTGTCGCCTTGTCGGATCCGGAGCGTGCGGGAGGCGGCACCCGACGCGGCCATCGCCGTGAGGAGTTCGTCCGGGATGCCCGTGAGCGATCGGCCGCGGAAGGCTTCCTCGAAGCCGGTGAGGAGGGCGGTGGCGGAGGCGGGGTTGGGTGCCGCGCGGAGAAGTTCGCCCAGGCGCAGGAGGTCCTGACGGCGGCCTTCCACGGCGAGCCGGCGAGCGATCCGGGGGAGAAGGTGCCGGACAGCCACGGGGGACTCCCAGAGATTCGCACTGCGGATGAATTCGCTGACGGCGGCGGTTTCGGAGGGAATGCGGGCCTCGAAGATCCACCAAGCGAGGAGTGGGATGAACGGGTCGTCGACATCCTCGGCGTGGCGCAGGACGGCGTCCGCCACCGCAAAGGCCTGGGGCGTGATCAGGCGGCGGGCCGTGGCGGCGATCTGGGATCGGACCTCGGGATCTGTGTCGGTACGGGCAACCCCAAGAAGGGCCTCGAAGATCGGCGTGGGGATCGGGCGTTCGGTCTGGTTGATGCCGGCGAGTCCGAGGTTGCGGTGGACACCGAAACGGTCGCCGAGGAAGCGGACAGTCCAGAGGCGGACGGACGGGGCCGGATGACGGAGGCCGGCGAGGAATGTTGGCTCATCGAGTCCGTCGGTTGGGTGCAGGGCCCAAAGGGCGTGCAGGCTGGCGGGCCCCGTGTTGGAGGTGACCAGCGAACGGAGTTGCGGGAGGACACGGGCGTCCCGTCGTTCCCCGAGAAGTCGGACGGCCGTCTGGCGGTGCCACTTGTTCGGATGCCCCAGCAACGACACGAGTTCGGAGGACGTGCGGGCGGCCAGGTTGAGGTCCGTTTCCCGCGGGGAATCCGTGCCTGAGATCCGGTGGATGCGGCCCGTGGTGGGATCGATCTGGTTCTGGTAATGCTGTCCGTGGGCGATGTAGAACTCGTACATGTCCGCGACGTGGAGCGAGCCGTCCGGCGCGTTGGCGATGTAGACCGGGCGAAAGGCGGGATCGGTGCTGCGGACGAGGACGCCATGGTCGCGGGTGACGAAGGTGGAGCCATGCGCGCGGCGTTCCGACGCGATGATTTCGCCGCGCAATGGATCGAGGGCGAAGAGGAGCCCGGCGAGCGGAGCGGGAAGGGCGGTGCCGTCGGCGAAGGCTCCGAAGTGCGTGAAGCGGGCGACGTTGTTGGTCGTGGACATCATCGGCAATTCGCCGAACGCATAGGGATTCCGGGGCGGGCCGAACTTCCCGGGATCCACGCCCTGCATCAGGTAGAAGCCGCCCTGGACGAAATGCCATCCCCGGGTGCCGCCGCCGTTGTGGCCGGAGTAGAGGCGGCCAACGGCATCGAACTCGAGTCCGTAGGTGTTTCCACCGCCTTCGGCGAAGATCTCGAAGGCCCGCGTGTCCGGGTGGTAACGCCACACCATGCAACCTTCGAAGTGGACGCCGGGCGCGTCCGGGGCATCGAGACCTGGGCGGCGCACCCGACAGGAAACGGTGCTGCCCTGGCCGCCGTAGAGCCACCCATCGGGCCCCCACACGAGACCGTTGGCGACGGCGTGGGTGTCCTCGAATCCGAAGCCCGCGAGGTGCACCTCGGGAGGGCCGTCGGGAATGTCGTCGCGGTTGCGGTCGGGGTAGAAGAGCAGGTAGGGCGTGTGCATCACCCAGACGCCGCCATGGCCCTGCACGGCCGCCGAGGCGAGGTTGAGGCCATCCACGAAGACCGAGTGACGGTCGTAGGTCCCGTTGGTGCGGGTGGATTCGTGGATGGAGATGAGGTCTGCTCCGCGGTCGTGGTTCGGCGGCGCAGGCGGGACCTTGTCGTAGTGGGCGCGATAGTATTTGTCGCGACTCAGCATCCGGATGCCGGCCGGGTAGGGGTATTGCCGGGATTGCGTCACCCACAGGCGGCCGCGGTCGTCGAAGGAGAAATGGAAGGGTTGGGCGATGGTGGGTTCGTGGAGGATGAGTTCGGAGCGGAGACCCTCGAAGCCTTGTTGCCGGGTGGCGGATTCCGCCGGGGGAAGCGATGGCCCGTGGACCTGCTCGGCGCGACCCAGGGTGCGCTGCGACTCGCGGAAGGTGGCGAACGTGGCGCGCGGCGGTTGCTGGTCGAGCGCCGGCCCGGGCGTGTACTCGGCGGCCGCCAGGTATTCCCAGGTTCCTTCGAAGACGCACTCGACGAAGTAATCCATGATGAAGGGCGCAGGCCCCTGGAACGCCGGGGTGCCGCTGGGCACGTGAACACGGAGGGCGATCTCGTTCCATCCGCCCTTGCGCAGGGTTCCAGCGGGTACCTTGTGGCGGTGGACGGCATCCCGGCCGCTGCGGTAGTCGGGCGGGAACGATCCACCCCCACCGATGCGCTTGCCGTTGACCCAGACTTCATGGGCGCCCGAAAGATCGCGGATGTTCACCCCGACGGATTCCTCGAACAGGTTCCGATCGTGTTTGGTGAAGAAGCTGTCGGCGACGCGGACCCAGCAACGGTACCAGCAGGTGCCATCCGGTGACGCGGCCGGCGCGGGACCGGGAACCGCGGCAGCCTGCCAGTCCGCCGCCCGCAGGCCGGACAACAGTAGGAGCAACAGCAGCAGCGCGCGGTAGGGTGGGAAGGACGGGTTCAAGGTGGCGAAGTGTCAAAGGGCAGCGTGTGTCCAGCAGGGAGGCGCGTTGGAGACGATGAGGGCGCGTCGAAACCGTGGATTCAAGCACTTCGTGGCTGGGAAAGGCGTCTTGCCAGTCTGCGCCGAATCAGACCGTGGATGACTGGGAGACGCATGGCAGAAGGACTGGTTCGACTTTGCTCAGGACCAGTCGGACAACCGCCTGATGTTCAAGGCTGCCAATGGGGCGCATCTGGACACTGCCCCCTTTTGGAGTGGATTCGGGGCGCGATGTCCTCATCGCCATGGGAATGGCTTTGGAACGGCGACGAGGACGTCGCCACCCCGTTCCTTGCGGGGGCAATGTCCAGATGCGCCTTCGGAGATGTGGGGCGATCGCAAGCCAAGTCCCTGCTTAACCGTATCCATGCAGTAAAGATCTCGCGCAGAGGCGCAGAGACGCAGAGAGCAACAGGCAATCTGAAGCATAACCAACCGTGAACGGGATCACCGTTTGGTGATGCGATGGCGCTGATTGAACGACCCACTTCCTCTGCGCCTCCGCGTCTCTGCGCGAGTCATTCTTCGACGTCCAACTGCATGGAGACGGCTAAGCCGAATGCATGCAGTCATTGTCTCACGCGGAGCCGCGGAGAGCGCAGAGAGAGAGAGAGGGCCGCTCCCAAGCGTTCCAACGTCGGCAACCATTCACCAAACGGTGACTCTCCGAACCTACGTCCCAGAGGTCCATCCTCCGCGCCCTCCGCGGCTCCGCGTGAACCTATTCCCGTTCTCAACCGCATGGAGACGGCTGAGCGGCCGCATCCACGAACGGTACGAAGGACACGATTTGTCTCACGCAGACGCAAAGACGCAAAGGGGGGAAGGTGGGAAGAAGATCAACGAAGCACGTGGGAGGGTTTCGTGTCGTTCGTGAACTTCGTGGTTGTACCTTTGCGGATTCTGGAGCCACGAAGGCCGCGGAGGGACTGCGGTGGGGCCTGGGCGACAGGGATTCTGTCGCCCCTCCCGGGGCTGGTGTCGGTTCTGGAGGCAGACCCACGGCTGACGCCCTGAGCCTTATACACATCGTCACCTTGACACT
>JBIKWS010000352.1:0-4908 GCA_044356195.1 Cyanophyceae cyanobacterium | reverse complement strand
GATCGCCTTCGCCCGCCTCCTCGCGCAGGCGCGTCCGGACATCCCCATCGTCGCCTTCGGCGGCCCCGGCGAACAACAGGTCCACGAACAACTCCGCGCTGCGCTGCCGCCGGGCCGGATCCACTTCCCCCAGACCCTGGACCTGCGCCACGCCGCGGCCCTCGTGGCCCGCGCTTCGGCCTTCCTGTCCGTCGACACCGCCTTCATGCACATCGCCGCGGCCACCCGCGTTCCCCACCAGTGCGTGATCGAAACCCCAACACTCAACCCGCCCGTTGAGCCCCTCCGCCCCGACTGGGTCCGCATTCCCAATCCCGCCGTGGGCGGCCGTTCCCTCGATTTCTACCGGTACGACGGCCGCCCCATCGCCGGCACGCCCGACGAACTCACCCGGATCATGCAATCCGTGACGCCCGAAGCCGTCGCCGAACACGTTCTCCGCGGGCTCACGCGCCACTGAACGGACCGCTAGCCGGCAGCAATCGGCGGGGGCGGTGGCGTGGCGGCCTTCTTCCGGGCCGGGAACGCGCGGAAGTATTCCCCGGAACCGAACGCCTTCCACGCCGTCGCCAGCCAGCGGAGCACGGACACCGCCAGCCACAGCGCCCAGAGCAGCATGAGGAAGCGGTACCACCAGATCGAAACCGACACGCATCCACAGGTCGGCAACAGCGTTCCGCTCCGTGCCTGGAACCACTGCAACTGCGTCCGGGTCGAGTTGTTCCCGGAGATGAACATCTCCGGGTTTCCCAGCAGACCCTCGCCCACGACGTAGATCAGGACCCCCACCACGGCGATCGTGGCTGCCACCAGTGCCACTTGCACGGCGTTGTAGGCAAGGAACGGCAGGCGCTGGAAACCTTCTGTGCTTCGCCACCGCACGACGAAGAACCACGCCACCACGGCGAAGGCCGCGACCAGGGGTGCCTGCGTCAGCCCAATGCCCAGCAACATCCATTGCAGCGAACGCAACGGGGAATGGGGAAGCCGTCCCAGCGCGAACGCCGCGATCAGCGACGTCAGGAGGATCCCCCAGAACCGCACGGCCGGCCCCAATTGCGGCCCGGACGCCCACAGCACCCACCGGTTCTCCGCCACAAGGATCGTGCTCTGGATGTTGGCGCTCTCCACCGGCAACCGGACTTCGCCAATCCGCACCTTCGCTCCCGAAGTCAGGTTCTCCCGCCAACCAATCAGCAACGATTGTTCCCCGGGCCGCAACGCAACGATCAGTTTCGTCCCGGTCTGCCGCACCGGAATGTCCTTCCCGGAATGCACCAGGCGCGTCACCTCGGCATTCGGCGGCAACTCGATCGCGAAATCCTCCCCCAGGCTGCAGCGCACCCGCAGGTCCAGCGTCGAGACGCGCTGACGCTGTCCCACGGTCACTCCGTGCAGCACCTTGCTCACGGTCACCGTCGCACCCGCCGTTGCCTCGGGCCGCGTCAGGGTGAGCGTGACGCTTTCGCCCGGCCAAGGTTGCCACACCGGCACCAACTCTGCGTTCCCGGGATCGAAGATCGGCGGCAACCCCGCCAACGTGACATTCCACACCGGTGAAGCCGCCAATTGCCACCGTTCCACCCAGGCGTCCGCTGGCTGGCTCGACAACTTCAACTCACCCACCGGGGCGAGGCTGCTCGTCCATTCCGCCGAAGATTCCTGCGCTCCCAGCCGGACCTCGATGAATCCATCGCGGACCACCGCTCCCGCCGACACGACATTTTCCCCCGGAAGCAGCGGAAGCCGCAACGCCAGCGCCTTGCCGGCTGGCGACAACCGCGTCACACGCGTCTGCACCTGCCACACCAAACCGACCTCCAACAACCGATCGACCATCACCAGCGATTGCAGGTCCGGGCGCTCGTAACTCGCCTGCGTCGCCGCCGCCCGTCGTTCGGGAGCGAAGAACACCTGTTGCTCGGGAACCCCATCCGGCCGCACGCCCACATGCGTCCAACCCGGTGCCTCGATCCGGACATGCCGGGGCTTCAGCAGGTAGGTCCATTCCCATTCCGCTCCAGCCGCCAGCATCCCCTCCACCTCGACCCGGTGCACTCCTTCCGGCAACACCACCCAGAGGTAGCCATCGTCGCGCCGCAACACGGTCTCGGGCTTTCCATCGACACGCACCGCCAGCGGCGACCACGCCGGCAACCGCCCCGGCAGCGGCACCGCCGTACGCAGCGCCGCGTGGACCTCGACCTCCATCGTCAACCGCCGGTCCTGCAATTTGAGGAGCACCGACGGAATGCTCGCTGCATTCGGATAGGCATCGGAAACCTCGAGCAGGCGCTCCCGCAGCTTCTGCAGCGTCGCGGCATCCGGCATTCCTCCCACGCTGGCGACCTCGTTGGTGGCGGCGCGGGCCGTCGGGATCCCGGCGGCCCACAGCCCCAAGGCCACCAGCAGCGCCACGGTTCCGGTCGTCATCGGCGTGCCCGTCCCAGAAACCTTCTCCGAACCCGGCTTCCCATCCTCCCGGCGCGGCCAGAGCAACACCGCCGCCAACGCGAGCAGCAAGAGTGTCCGGAGCACCGTCAACAACCGCACCGCCGTGACGGAAAGCAGGATCGGACGCACCTGCTGTCCCGCCTGGACGGGCCCGTTCCAACCAAACGTGACCTCACGCCACGACCATTCCGGCACGCCCGGACCCGTCTGGATCCGCGCCTTCGAGTCCTGCTGCATGTTGTCCTCGGAGGAAACCTTGGACCAATAGCGCCCGGAGTCCTTCTTCGCCCCCGAATCCGGCATGCGTTGGGGCATGGCCTGTCGCGCCGCCTGCTGCGTCGCGTCAACCATCTCGCCCAGGATGCTGGCCTGGAATCGTGAGTTCTGATGCGGCTCCAACTGGGGATACAACGCCTGCTGGATCTGGCGCGTGACGAACGGCACCAGCAGGAAAAGGAACCCGGCCATCACCACCCCCTGCCCCAACCGCAGGACCCGCCGCGCCACCCCCGCCGGAACGAAGCGATCCAGGGCAATCGGCACCAACAGCACCAGCCACGCATAGCGCGGTGCCCTGGGCTCGTGATACGCCAACCCGAAAGCCACGAACGCCAACAGGGCCGCCTTCCACCCCCGCAACCGGAACACCGCCAGCGCAAACACCAACAACAGGAACAGGTCCAGAAGCGTCCACGCCGTCAACCAGTCCCCGCGCACCCAGTCGGCTCCCGACATCGCCAGGAGCCGCCACCCCGGCGGCAGATGCAAGGTGGCCTCCACCTTTTCCGCATCGGACCGCCAACCCGTCGCTGAGAACGAGGCCGCCGTTCCCATCCGGCCCGTCGCTTCCACATCAAGGGCTCGCGACCTCAACTCAACACCCGAGGCGTTGTTCGCCGGATTGCGCGTGATCAACTGGCCCACGCCACCCGCCCGGACCGAACCCAGGTCCTGCCCCGGCGCCGCATCCAGACGCCAGATCTGTTGCATCTCCGCGGTGACCCGATCCTGGAAGGTCATCCCGCGACCGTCGTCGTCGAGCCACAACTCCCGGACAATCGCCAACCCTCCTGGCTTCTGGTTCCCCATCCCCCGCATCCGCTCCACCAGATCCATCGGGTTCGCCGTCGTCCATCGGTACACCGGCAGTTCCTTCCATTTCGCCGGAAACGACAGTTGGGAAACATCCACCGAAGGGGCCCCCAGAACTTCGAGGCTTCGGAAATCCGGCTTCGCCTGGAACGCCACCAATTCCTCCTTCACCACAGGGACGGCGCCCGCCGGGAACCGGATCTGTTTCGGATTGTCCAACCGGAACGAAGCCGCCTCCAGCGTCCACTTCCCAGCCCTGACCTGCACCTTCACCCGCCCCTCGCCATCCACCGCCACCGGGATGGGACCCGAGATCGATGCGAGCTTCCATCCCTCCGGCAGGAGGAGCCCGAGATCCTCCTCGCGGCTCTTGCCCGCCACCGTCAACTCCACCTCCTGCCGCCACCACATCGGGATTCCGTCCTCCAGCACCGCATGGAGCTTCACCGAGAGGTAGTTCTTCTCGCTGGGTTCCGATGACGCATCCCGGCGCAACCACAGCACTCCCTCGGCCGTGCGCGACGGGATCTCGACCGCTTGCCCATCCAACGTCAGGGACAGGATGCCGATCGCCGAAGGCACCCGCAGCGTCTGCGGCACCGCCACCCACCGATGCGTCCCGGTCACCACGTGGCGCCCCGACTCCAGCGAAATGGACGGCACCCCCGAACGTTCCAGCACCGCGACCGGTTCGCCATTCACCCGGACTCCCTGCGGCCAGGCCTCCACCCCGCCCGGCAACGGCACCCAGGTCCGGTGGAAGACCGTCAGGGTAAGTCCAAAGGTCGTTCCAGTGCCGTCCACCTTGAGATCCATCTGACCGGGCCAGAAGCACCGGTGCGCCTTCGGATCCGAGTACGGAGTCGGACAGGCCCGGTGAACATCATCCCAGGTGGCCCACGACTCCCACGGTTGCAGCGCGGCGGGGATCTTCCGTGTCTCCTGCGCCTGCACGCCAACAACGGCCGCGACCAGAAACAGGCATCGGACAAGATGGCGGCCAAAGGGCTGCCATAGGCCGGAGGCCAGGGCACGAGTGAGGAAATTCATGGCGGCAAGGTCACGGGAGCGTTTCACCTCCACGGAACCGCACCCGCTTCCGCCACGCAAGCCCCGCGTCGATCGGGGCAACGACGTCCAAGTCGCCTTTTCGATTGCCCTGCGCTCCCGCCCGCCCACCCTTGGACCACATGCTCAGTCCGATCCGCAGCGTCCATTTCGTCGGCATTGGCGGCACCGCCATGGCCAGCGCCGCCGTCGCCATGCAGGAACGCGGCTTCGCCGTCACCGGTTCCGACCTCAACGTCTATCCGCCCATGTCGGACTTCCTGGCCCAGCGGAAGATTCCCGTCATGCAGGGTT
>JBIKWS010000351.1:0-4909 GCA_044356195.1 Cyanophyceae cyanobacterium | reverse complement strand
AAGATCTCCAGATCTCGGGCGATCGGCGGATGCCAGACGGCACCGAGGGCGCGTGCGGCAGCTTGGGATTCCCGTCGACGGATGGTGGCGAGGCGGTTGCCCGGAATCGTGGCCGAACCCAGGTTGCCGGAAGAGAGATTGCAGTAATGGATCTCCCAGCCGCATCCGGCCAACCGCAACAAGGTTCCCGCCATGCAGAACTCGATGTCGTCCGGATGGGCGGCAATGGCCAAGGCAGTGGGCATGGCGGAAACCTCAGACGAGGGTCACGGGGCGACCGGTGCGCGCCGATTCGTCCGCGGCGAAAATAACGCGGTGGGTTTCCAGCGCGTCCGCGAGGCTGGTGAGCTTCATTTCCTCACGCCGTCCAATCGCCGCGAAGAATGCCTCGAATTGCGACTGGTAGGGGTGATCCTTGACGTCTCCTGAATCCACGAGTGGGAAAGAGAGGTTGCTCCATTGGCCCTTGTTCAGCGCGCCAAGTCGGGTGGAGTGGAATCGATTGTCCAGCAGGCTGCCCTCGGATCCGACCAGATGGGTGTGGAAGTAGTAGGGTTGGACGCAATCGATGATGGAAGCGGTCTTGCCTATCCGGCCATCGCGGAACTTCACCAGGGTCACCGCGCTGGTGTCGTATTCGTAGGGGGCGAAGTGAGGGCTCCGCGATTTGGTCGACATGGAGTGGACCTCGGCGACATCCGATCCCAGGCACAGCAGCAAGGCATCCAAGGCATGGCACCCCGCAGAAAGCAGGCTGGATCCGCCTCCGTCCTTCTTCACGTTCCAACGGTACTGTCCGTACCACGGTCCGATGCCGTGGTAATAATCAACCTCGCCATAGTGCACGGTGCCGAGGAGTCCGGAATCGATCACCGAGCGTGTGGAGAGGAACTGGGCGGAATAGCGGCACTCGAAGCATACGCAGGTGAGGACTCCGGCTTCGGCGACCGCATCCCGGACTGCGAGGCAGTCGTCCCACGACAGGGCGAGGGGTTTCTCGATGATGAGGTGTTTCCCGGCCTTCGCGGCGGCCTGAGCGTGTTCGGCATGCAGCCACGGATAGGAGCAGATGCTGATGACGTCGATGGTGGGATCGGCAAGCAGGGCTTCGATGGAGCCGAACGTACGGATGCCTGGTCCGTGCCGTGACGCGAGGAGTGCGGGATCCAGTGGGCGTGCCGAGTAGACCGCGGTGACTTGCGCGTGGGCGGTGGCGTTGATGGCGGCAATGTGGGCCGTGGCGACCCAGCCGTATCCGATGATACCGACGTTCAGCTTGCTCATGGAAGGGTGCCATGAGGATGGCGAGTTCAGCGCCGGATTGAAGTTCGAACTGCGCTCAAATGAGTGGCCGCCCAGCGGACAGTTCAACGGGTATTCACCGCCTGTCCGCTTGGGCCGGACTCCGGCAGGCACGTGGCTGGATTACGGCTGGTAGCCGTTGATCGCGTAAATCACCGAGTCGATCTCGGATTCCGAAATGACCGGGCTGATGGGGAGACTGACGACCTCCTGGTGAATCGCCATGGTGATGGGCAGCTCCAGCGCGTGGAGGTCTGGGTAGCACTCCTGGCGGTGGGGAGGGATTGGATAGTGGATGACGGTCTGGATTCCGGCGGCCGTCAGATGGCGGATGAATGCGTCTCGCGAGTCGACACGCACCACGAACAGGTGCCACACGTGGCTTTGCTCCTCTCCGACGAGTTGGGGCAGTCGGACCAGTGAATTCCGAATCTCGGTTCGGTAGCGGCGCGCGACGTGGCGTCGTTTCTGGTTGTCCTCGTCGAGATGCGGCAGTTTGACCCGGAGCAGGGCGGCTTGAATCTCGTCGAGGCGGGAGTTCGGTCCCTGGCACCGGTTGTGATATTTGACCTGCGATCCGTAGTTGCGGAGTGCCCTCAGGCGCTCAGCCAGGAGGGGGTCCTGCGTGAGGATGGCCCCGCCGTCGCCAAGAGCCCCGAGGTTCTTGCCGGGATAGAAGCTGAACCCGGCGGCGTCCCCCCATAATCCAACCCTTTTCCCTTCGATGATTGCGCCGTGGCTTTGTGCGCAGTCCTCCAGAACCTTCAATCCATGCGTTTTCGCGAAAGCCATGATCGCCGGCATGTCGGCCGCCTGACCGTAGAGATGGACGGGGAGGATAGCCCGGGTGCGTGCTGTCAGCACCCCGGCAAGGCGCGCGGGGTCGAGATTGAATGATTTCTCGTCCGGTTCCACGAGGACTGGGGTGAGCCGGTTCTCAGTGATGGCGAGGATCGAAGCGATGTAGGTGTTGGCAGGAACGATGACCTCATCGCCTTCCCGGAGTTCGCCGGACTGGATCCAGGCCCTGAGGACCAGCGTCAGTGCGTCGAGGCCATTGGCCACCCCGATGGCCTGGCCATCGCCATGGAATGCAGCAAACTCGCGCTCGAAGGCCTCGTGTTCCCGTCCGTGGATGAACCACCCCGAGTCAATGACACGTGTGGCGGCCTCGATGAGTTCGGACCGGTGGCGGGCAGTGACCTGTCCCAGGTTTAGAAATGGAATCACGGGTTTCATGGAGTCCAGGTTCAAAGGTTTGTTGCCGGGTTCGTGATCGACCGGACCACTTTTGCCGGGATCCCGGCGGCGACGGAATCAGGGGGGATGCTCTTCGTGACGACGGCGCCGGCGGCGATGACACTCCGGGCACCGATGCGAACACCCTTCAGGATTGTCACCCGGCTGCCGATCCAGACGTCGGATTCGATTCGTACTGGAGAAGTGGGCGGGTTGGGAGCATTTCGGGTGGCCGCGTCCATGTGGTGGAAGTCGGAGTCGAGGATCAGTGTGTGGTCACCGACGAGGCACCGCGCGCCAATCTCCACGCTGTTCACGGCGATGATGGTCACGTTGTTGCTGAGCGCGGTGGATTCGCCAATGCGGATCCGGGAGGTGCTGTAACGGGCCTGAAGGCGGACCTCGCCATTGCCCGACCTCGGAGCAAGCCGGTAGCCCAGTGCAACCTTGTCTTCGAGGGTCACCACCCCGGCACCATCCAGATCAAGCGGGGTATCGAGGATGCAGCTGCCAGCCACTTCGGCGGCTCCGCGCATCCTGAAAATGGCCAGTCGGGTGTTGAGCAGGCCCACGCGCACGGACTGCCGGCAGCAGGAGAGTTCGTGGATCAATCTTCGGAGAATGCGGGAAGGTAGGGTAGGCATCAGAGGGAACCTAGAGCGATGTCGCCCGGAAGCAGGCTGAAGAGTTCCGCATCCACGTGCGCATCGCCCTGGGCGATCCGATTCCGGAGGATGCCTTCGGGCTTTGCACCAATCCGAACCGCGACCGCCCGGCTCGGCTTGTTGCCGACCTCGACAAGGATTTCGATGCGCGCCAGCCCGAGTTGCTCGAACCCGAAGCGGCACATCAGTGCCGCCGCTTGAGTCCCCACGCCCCGGCCCGAAGCTCGCGTCGCGACCCAGTAACCGAGGTTGGCGGAGCGGGAAGTCCAATCGAGCCGGTTGAGGGAAACTCCACCAAGGTGGTTCCCACCCGAGCCGGCCTCGAAGATGCCGAATGAAAAGGCCTGCTTCCCGATCCGATCCAGTTCCGCCTCGCGGATGTAACGGGCCGCCCGTTGTTCATCGTATTCCGGAGTACACCATTTCAACCACCGTCCCGCCTCTGGCGCGGATTCGATCGCCGAGCGCGAGAAGGCGGCGGCGTCCGGGTTCCGGTAAGGACGCACGACGATCCTGTCATTGGAGAGGTGGATGGGCTCGGACTGCGCCCGTTTCCATTCCAGGAAGCCGCCGAAGTCCCGCAAGTAGTCGGATTCGACATAGGGGGCGCTGGCGAGGGCTGTCACCACGCCGCGCTCACTGAGTGACTTCAGTGTGACCCAGATGCCGGGCGGGATGTAGAGACCTTCATGCGGATGACGGAGGAGGAGGCTTTGGGTGGACGTTCCATCGTTCAACTCGATCGAGAATTCCCCCTCCTGGGCGATCAGGAACTGCGCGCACTCCCGGTGGGCATGTCCGCCACGGATCGTATCGCGAGCCATTCCGTACATGTAGAAAAGGCGCGCCACATGAAACGGAATATGGCGCCCACCTTCCACGAAGCTCAGGCATCCACGCGAATCCGAAACGCGAGGCAGGGGGACCAGAATGCAGTCGGCCAGCGAAGAACCCATTGGGGTAGAGTTCGCCCGGTTGGCGGTGTTTGACAAGCTCTGGCCATCCGACGGGAGCTGGGGACGCGCATCCCGTCCGATTTTGACCGCACAAGTCACGCAGCCATCCCGCGCTGTTGCTGGGATGTGTGGCGCAGGCGCCCGGGGAACAGCCAGGATTGAACCCACTGGCTCCAAAGTGTGGGAAGGGTCGGTGTGACCCTGAGTAGGCGGAAGAGGATTCGGCGGGCGGCCCGGGGATTGCCCATCGCGGCATGGTGCCTCGCCAGCAGGATGCCCACGTGCGAGGTGTTGAGGTCCAAAGCCTCCCTGAATTCCGGAAGTGGCGGCAGTTTCCGCACGCGATGCATGAGTTCGAGGTGCAGTTGGCTGACTTCAACGAAGCGTGAGCTGAGTTGTTGAGGGTGCATGGTCTTGATGTAGCGCGGCTCCGGGGTGATCGTGCAGGTCAATTGCCGGACTGCGGCCATCCGGAGCAACAGTCCATGGTCGGCAACGACCCCATCAGCCTCGGTTTCATTCCAGATGTCGACGGTCGGGAGCCTCCGGAAGAGAGCACCTCCGAAGAACACCTTCTGGATGAGGACCACCTGAAGAAAGCGCATGCCGGTGATCGGTTCCAGGGGTGGCAGGACGGTTTCGATGATCCGGAGCGGAGATCCATCCGGATAGACCTCCTGAACAGGGCAGAAAGAAACCGTTGCTTCCGGTGTCTGGCGGAAGGCCTTGAGATGGCAGGCGATGAAC
>JBIKWS010000350.1:0-4910 GCA_044356195.1 Cyanophyceae cyanobacterium | reverse complement strand
GATACGTTTTCCGAGTGGAGGCAGGGGGCGACTGATGCGAAAACGGGCGCTGATCCAATGGGGGCTGTTCGCCGTCCTGCTGCTGGCAGGAGGCGTCTGGCTGACGACACAAGCCAACCGCGAGGACCGCAGGCGTGAAGAGGTGATCCTGGGTTTGCAGGCCCAGCGGATCGCGCGGCATGTGAACGCCCGGAAGCCCCAGTATGAGGCGTACCTTCACCGCCATCTCAATTCGGAGCGCGACTTCCTGCGCGTCCTTCTCTACGACCTTTCCGGTTGGGAACTGGGTCGTGCCCGGTTCACCCGGCCTCCGATTCCGCTCAACGAATCAGCCGTACGCCATGCGGCACCGTCGCTTCTCAGGCCCCTGAGCGGCGAAACCCCGCTGCCGCCACATGAAATCAGTTCCTCGGAGTGGCACGAGGTCCGGCTGGCCAACCGGCTGTTTGCCACCAATGTCCTGCAATCCGCCTGGATCTCCGAGATGCCCACCACGGCCGGGGACACGTGGCTCGTGGCCACCGCGCCCGTGCACGACTTCGACGCTGGAGTGGGGCGCTCGTTCGTCAGCGCCTGGATCCAGGCAGCCGTACCGATCCGGGAAGTGGACCGCGCGGCCCACGAACGCTGGCTCCTGCTTCTGGCCGCGTCAGGCGCGACCGCCCTCCTGTTTGGCGGGGTGGCGTGGACCTCCACGCGCCAGGACCGGACCTTGCGTGCCATGGCTTCGTTCGCCGAAGCGATCCCGTTCGAGCGCCTGGCAACGACCCGCCTGCCCGAACCACGCGATGAACCGGATGCCGCCCGGTTGGCCCAGGCCTGCAATGGCCTGTTGAAGCGGGTCGCCGATACCGGCGCGGCCCAGCAGCAATTTGTCGCCGACGCGGCGCACGAATTGCGGACGCCCCTGACCATCCTGCGTGGGGAGATCCAGGTGGCGCTGCGTGAACCGCAGAACCATCCCTTCGTCCTCGAGACCCTGCGAAGCAATCTGGATGAGGCGGTGCGTCTCAGCCGACTTGTCGAAAGCCTCCTCATCCTGGCGCGCTGCGATGCCGGCCAGAATCTGGACCGGCGCGAACCTGTGACACTGGCGCCGCTTCTTCGGACCTCCATTGCCCGGCTGGAACCCGTGGCCGCGCCAAGCCGGGTGTCCATCGAGCTCGGAGTCGGCGAAGGGGCGGAAGAAGCACAGGTTCTGGGCGACGACGTCGCACTGACCCGCATCGTCCAGAACCTGGTGGAGAACGCGTTCAAGCATTCGCCCACCGGAGAGGTGGTCCGGGTGAACCTCGCCTTCGTCGTACCGACCGGGCGGCTCGTACTGACGGTCGCGGACCGGGGCATCGGGATCGCGCCCGAGCACCTGCCCCGGATCTTCGAACGATTCTATCGTGTGGATACCGCCCGACGACGGGCCGAGGGCGGAGCAGGCCTTGGGTTGGCGATTGTCCGGACCCTGGTGGAGGCTCAGGGGGGTGTCGTCACGGTGAAGAGCGAGATCGGGGAAGGCAGCACGTTCACGGTGGAACTGCCGGTCCATCGCATGCGCGGTGACAACCCCTAAGTTCCGATGGCGCGGGATAGCCACACCGGCCATACGGCGGGACCCGGCTTAACGGATTTTAAGGTTGGGTTAACGTCGTTTTCATGTTCGGCGTAGTAGGTTGTCAGGGTGAACTTCTTACCCACAGCCCTCCCTTGGTGGCCTGCAACCGCAGGCAGGTTCTCGTCCCGCCTCCTCAATGGCGTGCAGCCCGGGATGTCCCTTCGGGCGTTGCTCGTCGCTGGGTTCCTGCTGCTGGGGTTCGTGCAGGGCGTCCGGAGCGATGAGATGGCACCGCTCTCCCATGAGCCGTTCGAGCACACCGCCGGACAACCTCTGGTCGGCCGGTCCGGAGCCTCCGGGTTTTCCGGGTCGTGGCTGGCCGGGCTTCCCGGGGCCCCGAATTCCTCGTTCCAGACGGCAGCGACGTCCCTCCCTTACCCCGGCCTGAAAACGGGCGGAGGCCACGTGCGCCACAGTACCGCCAACGTCTCCGGTGTCCGCCGCGCGGTTTCGCACGTCCTCGGTCAGGACAACACGGTCCGCTACATCAGCCTGCTCGTACGGCCGGACGGCGCGCTGGGAAGCTCCTACTTCGGACTTCGTCTCCTCGGTGGCGTCGGCGTGGACCTTTATGTCGGGAAGCCCGGGGGCGGGAATCCCACGCACTACGTGATCGAGGGCGTCGGTGGGGCCGGACAATCCGCAAGCGCCCGCGAGGTGGTCCAGGGGGAGGTCGCATTGCTGGTCATCAAACTGGAGTTCCGGCCCGGTGCCGACCGGGTGTCGCTGTACGTGAATCCGCCCCTGGGCGCTGAGCCGGCCGTGCCGGATGCCGTGAAGGCGGATCAGGACCTCGGCCGGATGAACGGACTGGCATTCAACTCCAACGCGATCTGGAGCACCGACGAACTGCGCGTGGGCACGACCTTTGCCTCGGTGACACCGGCCCAGCCCGACTTCGAACTGCAAAGACCGATCTCGGGAAACGCGGTCGAACATGTCGAGGTTCGACAGCAGATCGCCACCGTGGTGCCTTTGCCTCCCGGACGCACGCTCACCTTCAGTCTCGTGGATGAGAGCTACGGGGCGCTGATCGATCCCGTGACGGGCATGTTCAGCTGGACCCCGGGGGAAGACGAACAGGACCAGCGCAGGACCTTCCGGGTGCGGGCCACCAGCAACGCCACGCCCCCCGCCTTTGTTGACACCACCTTTTCCCTGACCGTGGCGGAGGGAAACCTGCCGCCCTTCCTCGATCCCATTCCGGACTTCACCGTGACCGAGGGTTCAACGCTCTTCCACCAACTCCGGGCTTCGGATCCGGATCGCCCCGTCCAGACCCTGGGCTACGACGTCCTGTCTGGACCGGACGGACTGAAGGTTTCGTCCACCGGCGTCCTGAGCTGGACTCCGAGCCTGGCGCAGGCGGGACGCAGTTTTCCGTCCACGATCCAGGCGCGGGACATCCAGGCCGGCCGCACGTCACGCAGCTTCGTGCTCACCGCGCGAAGCCGCGACCGCTTCAGCGCGTATTGGATCGCAGGCACCGACGGCGACTGGAACAACCCCTCCAACTGGGACATTGGCCGTGTTCCCAATGACAACGAATCCGAGTCCTTCCACGTGATCCTGGGTGAGCACCCGGTGACCATCCGGGTCTCCACTCCGATCACCATCCAGCAGCTCACATGGAGGAGCGGTGCCACGCTGGAACTCGGCGGCCCAGAAGTGGACTTGGTTGTGCGGCACCATCTGAGGTGGACCGATGGCACCCTCTCCGGATCGGGACGGTTGATCTCGGATTCCCGTGCTGAACTGGAGGGACTCCGGCCGGACGCCCTGGGCATCCGGGATGCCGCCCGATTGGCACTTCGCGGCACGGCCGAGCTCGTCTCCAACCTGAACTGCGGCGGGTCGTCCAGCTTGACGGTGGAGTCCGGTGCCTCCCTCGGTGTGAGCGGGGAAGGCGCATTGGTCCGCGTCTCCGGCATTCCGGAATCGATCAACCGCGGCAACATCCGGATCTGGGGATCCGATCGCACTGTTCCCTGGATTTTTCTGCGTAATCACGGAGGCCTGGACACCTTTGGCAACACCGTCCAGTTCCGCACTGGCTCGGCGACGGACCTGATCCAGGAAAGCGGCGGCCGCATCGGTCTGGGCGCGGGCACAAGCACACCTGGCGGACTGGACGGCGTGGTGCAGGTCGGAGCCGAAAGCTCGGTCATCGGCCGGGGGCGCATCCAGGAGGCGCACGTCGCGGGAACGCTGGACGGAATACTGGAGTTCCAACGGCTTACGCTCGGATCGACTGCGGTCCTCCGCCTCGCCCTGATCGAACCCCGGGGACGGATCAACGTGGCCGGCCCGGTCCAACTGGCGGGGCGGTTGGTGCTCGGCTCCCTTCGCGGACGGGAGATGGGAGGCCAGCGGGATCTGGTACGGGCGCGTGGTGGGGTCACAGGACAATTCGTGGGGATGCCACTGGGTGCGCGCATCCCGCTGCCGGATGGTGCCGGAACGGCCCTGCTCAGCCTTTCGGGCGACGCACAAGCCGTGCGTCTCGGAGGCGAAAGGCCACCGCCCATCAGCGTGGATTCTTCCGCTTTGACCTACCGGCTTGCGGAGATCCCGGGCTCGCCGGGTGGTTGCCGGATCATCCCTCATTCAAATGTCCAACTCCCGGAAGGAAACTGGGCCGGCGGCAGCGTGACCGTAACCATCGTTGATTACGTCGCCAGCGGACCCGATCGCTTGGAGTTCACTTCCTCGGGTACGCTGGCGGAGCCGGATGGCATCCAGATCGAAGCCCCGGTCGAGGGCGCGCAAGAGGTCCGGTTCCATGACCGGGTCGTAGGAACAGCCCGGATCGCAGGCGGACAAATGACATGCGTGTTCAACGACCTCGCGAGCCGGGAAGCCGTCGCTGCACTGCTCGGCCGCGTCCAATACGCCAATACCGAACTCGACACCGACTGGTATGACCAGGCCGCAAACCGGTATCCAGACCGCAGCATCACGGTCGAATTGCAGCCCGGCGACAGCCTGGGTGAGCGGGTGCAACGGCCGATCGACTTTCCGTACCTTATCGGGATCCGACTCCCGGAGTACGTGTTGCTGCCCGATGGACAGAGGGCCCTTCTCGAACTCGCTGGTGTCTTCTCCAATGGCCAGATGCTTTACGTCCGACAGTTGCAGACCGTCTGGAGTCAGCGGTGCCTGGAGGGCGAGAACGTGGTGCCAGCGGTGCTCCCGACGCGCGGGGTGCTGGAGTTGATCGGTGCGTCGGGTGAGTACTGCTGCACGATCACGGCCACGGCGGAGCCCCTGACGACAGTCACCTCGATCCGCGACGGCACAG
>JBIKWS010000349.1:0-4919 GCA_044356195.1 Cyanophyceae cyanobacterium | reverse complement strand
CCAGCCAGACGATGTCGAGGAGTTCCTCCTGTGTTGGACCAACAGTCCGGTTGTTGTGTTTGTCCGATTGGACAGGTAGGGCTTTGGGCTGAAGCATGCGTCGAGGGGAAGGCAGTGGCTCGAGTCTTCAAACGGGGCATTTCAACTCGGCCACTGATCTCTTTCAGCAACCCGGGCCAAATGCATAAAGTTTGGATGCGACCCCATCGTCATTTTTGCGCGGATCCTTGGACTCCCCTGCGACGGTTACGGATTCTTCAACCCCTCCGGGGTTGTTGTCCCTTTTCCACGGTGACCCGGGGTGCGCTTCGCGACCCCGGGCTATATGCTCGAATCCCTCCGGGATAGGGGGCACTCGGCTGGGGCTTGATCGGAATCGGTATCGCAATCGGAATCGCCATCGAGCTCCTTTCGATCCCGATGCCGATGCCGATCCCGATGCCGATCCCGATGCCGAACTGGCCAATCTCAACAGCACTCCCAATGGGAATCGTTTCGGGGCGGCGATGTCTTCATCGCCTTGGGAATGGCAACGGAGCGGCGACGAGGACGTCGCCACCCCGTTGCATGCGGGGGCCGTGTCACGATGCGCCCGTTGATAAGTTTCAGGCGCGCCGCGAGTGGGTTACTCGACCTCGAGTCGGTAGAAGGCGGCGTTGTCGGGTGAAGTGAACTCGAACTCGAGTTGGCCCTGGCCGTTGATGACGGTTTGGGGAGCGGTCATCGGGAAGGGGGCGAAGTTCGTGAGTTGGGTGGCCTTCTGCAGACCAAGGGTCAGACGGAAGACGCCGTGGGCGATGGGGTGCAGCAAGGGTTTGCCGACGTTCAATGCCTGGATCTGGCTGAGGCTGTAAACTCCGCCCAGGTTCAGCGCCTTCACCAGCGATGGCTGCCGGACGAACGGGTCGAAGCCCAGGGAACGCAGGCGGAACTCAGCGACATCATTCAACCCGTCGGCATCGGAGTCCGAGGATGAGACGAGGCGGATGCCGAGGAGGTTGAGGATCCAAGGGCTCCGGACTGGATCGGAACTCGCGAGACGGAGCGAAGCCACGGCCGGGGTTGCGTCGGGGCCTTCGACGAATCGCAGGGTCAGGGTGGAGGAGTCGCCCGGAGGCAGGGAGTCGGATGGAGCGGCGCTGATCTGGAATCTCGACCCTTGGGGAGCTACGAGCGAGGCGACGATGTTGGACAGGGTCACAGTGCCGGTGTTGCGGAGGGTGAAGGTCAACTCATCGGCGAGTCCGTCCTGTATGGCCATCGTTTGCTCGGTGGTGCCGGGGGCGAGCAATGTGCCGGTGCTGTCCTCGATTTCCATCCGGGGGGCGTCGGCGCTGAAGACGAACAGATTGGCCTGGTTCTTGATGACAGCGGTTCCACCCGAGAGGGCGATCATTCCGGGTGGGACGCACGTTGTCACGGTTTCGACAGACGGTGGAATCCATGTCTGGAACTTGCCGGACGGTCGCCAGGTCCGCGCTGTTCCTCCGGATGGTTCGGAGCGTTTTTGGATCGTCTTTGATCCCACGGGTCGCCGGTTCGTGACAGGCGATGACAAGAGGGGCGGGGAGTCCACCTTTGGACTGACCCTCTGGTCCTTTCCGGAACTCATCCCCCTGAAACTTTCACTCGCCGCGAATGCCGAGCCCCGGTATCCGGAATTCAGTCCGGATGGGCGTTACCTGATGGCCGAGGCGGGGCAGGGCAGACTGCAGATTTGGAACCTCGACGCTGGCCGGGTCGAAGGCGCGCCCCTGATCGACGGAGACCTTCCGATGGCCCGCGGTGGATTCAGCCCGGATGGTCGATGGATCGTCGCCCATCAGGCGGACCGAAGCTTTGTGCCGCATCCCGCGCGCCTGTGGAAGGCGCTCACCCGAGAGGTCGTAGGGGTACCGATGCAGCATACCGACAGCATCGTTTCGTCGGCGTTTGGCCCCGACGGCACCGTTCTGGCCACTGGAGGACAGGATGCCACCGCCCGGATCTGGTCCGTCCCCACCGGTGCTTCCCTTGTACCGCCCATGCCGCATGACGGCATCGTCACCCGCATGCAATTCACGGGGGATGGGCGCATCCTCGCGACTGCGACCCGACTGGGCGCCGTTCGCCTGTGGGACGCGAGGACGGGCCAACCCCTGAATGCGGGCTACACGGTCACGGGAGGTGTTGCCGCCATGACCTTTGTCCGGGGTCTCGGACCTTTCGTCGTTGTCGGTGGCGATGGCACCGTGCATCGCTGGGACCTGAGTCCCAGTCTGGAGACCGTTGGAGCCTTGGAGATTCTGGCGCGCGATCTGAATGGCGGCGTGTCCGAGAAAGGCATCGAACGCAGTCCATGGTAAGCCGGTAGACAATGGGGTCGTGTCCAGATGCGCCCCCAAGGTTTCTCGCCCATCCCGAGTCTTGCTGCGCTGGAGGGGGCTGCGCATGCTTGGCTCGTGCAAGGGACATCCACAGGAGCAGGGCGCATGGCGTCCGATTTCCTCGCGGGAGTGATCGAGGGTTTTTATGGGCCGCCTTGGTCCGTGGCCGAACGTCGTGAGGTGTTGGGTTGGATGCAGGCGTGGGGACTGAACACCTATTTCTACGGTCCCAAGGATGATCTGCATCACCGGATCTTCTGGCGGACGCCTTACGCCGCTGCGGAACGTGCCGAGGTCGCGGCCCTGATCGATGATTGTGCGGCCCACGGGGTGCGCTTTGTGTATGCCATGGGCCCGGGCCTCGATGTCCGGTACAACGACCCGGACGATCGCACCGCACTGGAAGGCCGGTTCGCGCAATTGATCGAGATGGGCTGCCGGGATTTCTGCCTGTTGTTCGACGATATTCCGGATCGGATGCGACCGGAGGAACTGGACCGTTGGGGAAGCCTGGCATCCGCCCAGTGCGCACTCACCAATGCCTGTGTGGCTTGGGTGCGGGAGCGGTTGCCCAAGGCCCGGTTCCTGTTCTGTCCCACACCGTATTGCGGTCGGATGGAAGCCGCCGGGTTGGGCGGACCGGGCTATCTGGAGACGGTGGGACGTGAGCTGGATCCTACGGTGGAAGTGTTCTGGACCGGGCCGGAGATCATCTCGGGTGAGATCACGGTGGAGCATCTGGAGATCCTGACGGCAAAGCTCCGTCGGAAACCCATCCTGTGGGACAACCTCCACGCGAATGACTATGACGGACGGCGGTTCTACTGCGGCCCGTACTCGGGTCGGGATCCGGCGATCCGGGGGATGGTTGGCGGCATCCTGACGAATCCGAACAACGAGATGCCGCTCGATTTCATGGCGCTACGGACGCTGGCGGCCTTTGTGACCTGCGCTGGCGACTGGGAACCGAGGCAGGCCTACATCGACGGGTTGAAGGAGTGGTTGCCGAAGTTCGCGTTGGTGCAGGGGGAGGTGAGCCTTCCGGAACTGGTGTTGCTCGGGGATTGTTACTACTTGCCCTATGCCGAGGGACCGGAGGCGGAGTCCCTGTTTGCAGCGATCCAGTCGGTATTGGCCACGCCACCGGCGCTGTGGGGACCGGAAGCAGTGGCATTGCGCACGCGGGTGGTTGGGTTACGCGACCTTTGCGCGCGGTTGGCCGGGTTGAAGTATCGATCGCTGTTCCACGCATTGAGCCGTCGGATCTGGGAATTACGCGAGGAGATGGACCTGCTGGAACGGTACCTGGGCCACGGACTGGATCCGGTGACACGCGACACGCCCTTCCACTCGGATTTCCACCGGTTGCAGACCTATCGGGGCGGCCTGGTGCCTCGATTGCAAGCGCTGCTGGTGCAGGAAGCGGACGGGTCCATCCGGTCCGGCGTGATGGAAGGAAGCGAACGATGAGCACGGCATGGATTCGGGATGCGCGGGCGGGTGATGAAGCCGGGGCCTACCACGTCTGCCTGAAGACGGGGAACTACGGTCAGGATGGGGAACCGTTCTATCGGGAGGACCCGGACGCGTTGGGGCGGATCTTCGTGGGGCCGTATCTGGCGTTTGAGCCCGGGCTCTCCTTGATCCTGGAGGATGATGCCGGGATATGTGGGTACGCCTTGGGGGCGCTGGATTCGCGGGCATTCTACGATCGCTACGAACGCGAGTGGCGTCCTGAACTGTGTGCGCGATTTCCAGAACCAACGGGTGATCCGGCGCGGTGGAGTCGTTCGCAGTTGGTGCACTCCTGGTATCACCATCCCGATTACACCTATCCCGAGCCGTACGCGGCCTATCCGTCCCACATGCACATCGATCTGCTGGAGCGGGCGCAAGGGCAGGGGCATGGACGTCGGATGATGGAGGAAGTGATGGCGCGGTTGGCGCGGATGGGATCGCCGGGGGCGCACCTGGGTGTGAGCCTGGTGAATCTTCCGGCGCAGGGATTCTACCGGAAGCTGGGGTTCCAGGAATTGCTGCGGGTTGGGGAGGGTACGGACGGGTGCATCTACATGGGCAAACGGTTGGGGATGGAATCGTGAACAGGAGCTACCGCTGATGACGAAGGCAACTGGGTTCGTGAACCGATGGTTGGTGCCGTTCCTGACGGCGCTGAGCGAGAACACCTACATGTCCGCCATCCGGACGGGGATGGTGACGGTGGTGCCGCTGACGATCATCGGGGGGATGTTCATGGTCTTCTCATACCTGCCTCTGCCGGGATGGGAGGCGCGCATCGAGAAGCACCTGCCGCTGCTGCAGGTGCCGGTGACGGCGACCTTCGGGATGCTGGCGGTGTTTGTGTGCTTCGCGATCGCGTACGACCTGGGAAAGCGATTCAAGCAGGAGGCCATCACCAGCGGGGTATTGGCGACGGTGGTGTTCCTATTGATCCAGGTGGACGTGAAGGAACAGACGCTGACGATGGCGGGCTTGGGCTCGCAGGGATTGTTCACGGCGATCCTGGTGGCGTTGGGGTCGGTTCGGGCGCAG
>JBIKWS010000348.1:0-4922 GCA_044356195.1 Cyanophyceae cyanobacterium | reverse complement strand
CGACCGCCACGCCGCGTGGTTCGCCGAGGAGGACGGCGCCCGCCTCCTCATCTGTTCCGAGATCGGCAGCGAGGGTCGCAACTTCCAGTTCGCCCATCACCTCGTGATGTTCGATCTCCCCCTCGATCCCGAGCTCCTCGAACAGCGCATCGGCCGGCTCGACCGCATTGGCCAGACCTCCGAGATCCAGTTGCATCTCCCGTTCGTCGTGGGCAGCGCCCAGGAACTCCTCGTCCGCTGGTATCACGAAGGCCTGAATTCCTTCGAAAAGAACCTCCAGGGCGGACGCGCCCTGCTCGAACGTTTCGGTGCGCGCATCACCGACCTCGCGCTCGAATTCCACGAACGCGGCGAGGCCGCCCGCACGGACCTCGCGAACCTGATCGCCGAAACCCGCACGGCCCGTCTCGAACTCACCGCACGTCTCGAAAAGGGACGCGACCGCCTCCTCGAACTGAATTCATTCCGGCCGAAGCTCGCCACCCGCATCGTGGACGAGATCCGCAAGCAGGACGCCGATCCCACGCTCGACCCGTTCATGGTCGCCGTGTTCGATCACTTCGGGATCCACGTCGAGGAGATCGCCCCGCGGACCTGGCGGCTGGGCTCCGCCGGCATCTTTGCGGAATCCTTCCCCGGCCTGCCCCTCGAAGGCCTCACCGTGACCGGCGACCGCACACGTGCACTCTCCCGCGAAGACGTGCAGTTCCTCACCTGGGATCATCCACTCGTGACGGGCGCACTCGACCTCGTCCTCGGGGCCGACAAGGGCAACTCCAGCTTCGGACTATGGAAGGACGGCAAGGGCAGCGGGCTCTACCTCGAAACGATCTTCCTCCTCGAGTGCGTCGCGCCGCCGACCCTCCACGTCGATCGCTTCCTTCCGCCCACGCCCCTGCGCGTCCTCGTCGATGCCTCCGGCAACGATGCCTGCACCCTGATCGACCGCGAATCCCTCGCCCGTCAGGTCCGCCCGGGCGACGCCTATCCCCATGTCAGCCGACCCGAGATCCGGGAGCGCCTGCTGCCGCTCCTGCTCGAGAAGTCCGAGGACATCGTCCACAAACACCTCCCGAACCTGATCGCCCAGGCGCAGCGCGAGATGGCGGCCCAACTCGACGGCGAGATCGCCCGACTCCGGCAGCTCGCGAAGGTCAACCCGAGCGTCCGACCCGAGGAAGCCCAGCACCTGCTCGAACAGAAGCAGGCCATCGCCCAACACCTCGCCGCGGCCCGCCCGCGCCTGGATTCCCTCCGCCTGATCCTGCGGAGCTGAGCCGTCTCCATGCGGTTGGATGTCGAAGAATGACTCGCGCAGAGACGCAGCGGCGCAGAGGAAGTGGGTCTTTCAATCATCGCCATCGAATCACCCAACGGTGATCCCGTTCACGGTTGGCTAGGCTTCAGATTGCCTGTTGCTCTCTGCGTCTCTGCCCCTCTGCGCGAGATTTCTACTGCATGGAGACGGCTAAGCTGGGGGAAGTTCGAAGTTTTCGGTTTCAAATCTTCCATCCTCAAACTTCCCTCATCCCCGGATGCTCTGGCCACAGACGTATGATCCTTTCGGCAACCGCTGGCTTTCCACAGCGGTGGCCGCCCTTCCTGTCGTGGTCCTTCTCGGGCTCGTGGCCATCGGACACATCCGTGCGTGGGCGGCCGCCCTCCTCGGTCTTGGGGTTGCGCTCGCCGTCGCGCTCTTCGCCTTCCACATGCCCGCGCCCGCGGCCTTCGGATCGGCCGCATACGGGGCCGCGTACGGGTTGTTCCCCATCGGATGGATCGTCCTCAACGTGATGTTCCTTCACGGCCTCACCGTCCAGTCGGGCCGCTTCGAGATCCTGCGTTCACGCCTCACCCGCCTGGCTCCCGACCGACGCGTCCAGCTCATCCTCGTCGCATATGCCTTCGGCGGATTCATCGAGGGCTCCGCCGGCTTCGGTGCGCCGGTGGCGATCACCGCGGCGATGTTGATGCAGTTGGGATTCGCGCCCATCCGCGCTTCGGCCATGGCCCTCCTCGCCAACACCGCGCCCGTGGCCTTCGGCAGCGTCGGCATTCCCATCACCACGCTCGCGCAGGTCACCGGACTAGACGTCCTCGAACTCTCGCGCATGGCGGGACGCCAGCTCCCGATCTTCTCGCTGATGATCCCGTTCTGGATCGTGGTGGCCTACGGCGGATGGCGGGCACTTGCCGGCGTCTGGCCCGCCGCGCTCGTGGCCGGGGGCAGCTTCGCGCTCGTCCAGTTCCTGGTGTCCAACTTCCACGGCCCATGGCTCGTCGACACCGCCGCCGGCCTCACATGCATCGCGAGCCTCGTGACGCTCCTGCGCTTCTGGCAACCGCGCGACGGGTGGAAGGCCCCGGAAGAGCTGCACGACAACGCCTCCGCACCGCACAGCGCCTCCGATCCCGCGCCCGCCGCAACCCCGAAGCCCGCCGGCAACCCCTGGCTTCCGTGGCTCCTCCTCGCCGGCATCCTGTTCATCTGGGGACTGCCCGACGTGAAGAAGGCCTTCGACGGCGTCTCCGCCCCGGGGTTCGCCGTCACCGGACTGCACCAGCAGGTCGTCCGCGTTCCACCCGTCGTTGAAAGCCTCGCCGCAAAGCCAGAGGAAGCCGTCTTCAAGCTCAACTGGATCTCGGCCACCGGCACCGGGATCCTGCTGGCCGGGATCCTCGCTGGCTTCGCCATGGGCTTCAGCCCGCGCGAGATGGTTCGCACCTATTTCCAGACGCTCCTGCGCGTGCGCACGTCCCTCGTCACCATCGCTGCCATGCTCGCCCTCGGGAACGTCACCAAATACTCCGGGGCCGACGCCACCCTCGGTCTCGCCCTCGCCGGTACCGGCCCCCTCTACCCGTTCTTCGGAACCCTCCTCGGCTGGCTGGGTGTCGCCCTCACCGGATCCGACACCGCCTCGAACGTCCTCTTCGGCGGACTCCAGAAGATCACCTCGCAGCAGCTTGGCCTGAACCCCTACCTCATGTGCGCCGCCAACAGCGTCGGCGGCGTCATGGGAAAGATGATCGACGCACAGAGCATCGTCGTCGCCGGCGTCGCCACCCGTGTCCATGGCCAGGAAGGACGCATCCTCCGCGCCGTGTTCGGCCACAGCATCGCCCTCGCCGCACTCGTCGGGCTTCTGGTCACCCTGATGTCGCGATACTCGACGCCTTGATCCCAGAGGGAGTCAAAGGTCGTCGCCGACGTCAGGAGGCGAGGCCAGACAGTTCCTCATCCCTCATCACGCCGGAGGCGTGGGAGCGGTTAGCCCGGGGTGCGGATTCACCATCGACACGCCATTCCCCGGGTGCGTGCTTCGCACGACCCGGGGCTATCGGCTGCAACGCCTCCGGCGTACAGAAACTGGGTTCTGGCAACTGGGAACTGGGAGCTCCCCCCGCTCACCGAGGACCGGGCAGGAACCAGAAGGCCACGATCGCCACGGCCGTCGGCCACAAGGCTCCCAGCAAGAGGTGCAATGGACTGATGCCTTCGCCGCCGAACACCTTTGAATCCTGGAGGATTCCGGCACCGGCGGGATTCGGGGCATTCGCAATCACGGTCAACCCGCCACCCGTCACTGCACCCGCCACGAGCGCGTACTTCAGCGGATCCGACAACCCATCCACCAACGACCCCAGATAGGTCAGTGCTGCGTTGTCCGTGATGGCCGTGAGACCGGTTGTCCCGAAGTACAACGCGTCGCCACCTAGCGCCTGGATCAACGGCTTCAGCCAGTACTCCTGCAACGAACCCAGCGTCACGAGACCGGAAAGGAAGAACCCGACGAGCAACCCCTCCTTCAACTTGAGCGGCTCCTGGTATTCCCGCGTCACCGTCACCAACCCCAGGAACATCATGAAGATCCCGAAGAACACATCCGGGTGATGTGCGAACAGCACCACCGCGGCCATCGACATCAGGTGCAGCGCCGTCAGCCACGCCGGAATCGCCCCGCCCTGCGCCTTCTCGACCGTGATTGTCTTCAATTCCTTCCGGAACATGAACACCACGGCCGCGGTGCTCACCAGACACGACAGGATCGCCCGCCACCCGAAGTGCTGGAACATATACGCCGCACCCCACTTCCACTTCGACGCCACCATCAGCACCGGCGGCGCCGCAAAGTGCGTCAGCACCCCGCCGATCGACACGTTCACGAACAGCAACCCCAGTGTCGCGTAGGCGAGTCGCCGGCTGATGCCCGCGTTGAAATAGCGACGCTTCAAGACCATCGCCAGCAGGGTCATCGCCGCCGGTTCCGTGATGAAGCTCCCCAGCAAGGGACCCACCGCCAGCGCCGCCGCGTAGAAGGCCGTCGCCGGCGACAACGGCAGCACGCGCGCCACCCCTTCGATGAACCACTCCGCCAACGCCACCACCGGCCGCGTCGCCGCCACCACCATGATCACCAGGACGAACTTCGGCTCCGTGTAGTTCTGCGCCTCGATGTACTTCACCCCCGCTTCCACCGCGTGTCCCACGGATCCGAGGATCTCCGAGAGGGATCCGGGATGGAGGTTCAGGAAGATGATGCCCCCGAACAACGCCGCCGCCCACACCCCGAACACGACCTCCGTCTCCGCCATGAAATGGAGGAGGTTCTCCGGGATCGACCCCTCCGGATATTTGTGGGCCCAGTGCGCGAACCGCTTCACCAGGAAGGTGTGCAACACAGCCAGGGCGAACAGCACCGTCGCCAGGATCTCAACCGCAGTCGGTGACATGACCCGCCCGCTCTACTGCATCCCATCGCCCATGGAAAGCCGCGACCGCACCGAACATTTCCTGCAAACAATCCGCCAATCCCGGGCGAGCGCGATTCCGCAGCCCTGCGGTATCAACCCATGCACAACGAAACCGCGGGCACGTCCCGCACAACAGAAACACACCATGTCCGGAGCCTACGCCATCT
>JBIKWS010000347.1:0-4925 GCA_044356195.1 Cyanophyceae cyanobacterium | reverse complement strand
CGCCAAGTACCGCCAGGCTGCTGTCCGCACTCCCCGCTGGCATCTCGTGTCGGCCGAAGGCGCCCGCACCCCGAAGTGGATGCTCTTCGACGTCACCGCCGACCCCGGCGAGACCAACAACCTTGCCCTCCGCGAACCCATCGTGGTTCAAGACCTCACCCGTCGATTCGACACCTGGTGGGAATCCCTCCCCCCCTATCTCGTCAACGAATCCGCTGTTGGCCCCGCCGAAAATCCGTTCAAGGAACGTTACCGACTCCAGTTCGGGAAGGCTCCCTGATCGCATCGCCGCCCTTCTCACGGCCGGGGCGGCGACGTCCACGTCGCCTCTCCCAAAGCCCTTCCCACGGCGATGAAGACATCGCCTCCCCATTCCACGGCCGGGGCGGCGACGTCCTCGTCGCTCGGAATTTGCCCAATGGATGAGTCTCAGGCATTGTCCGCAGGCACTCCCCACATGTTGCCGCCATCGCGCAATTCTATGACCGTGTCCATCGCCCGACTGATCCTGGCCCGACTGGGTCTGGTCTGCCTTTCCCTGATCCCCAGTCTCCGTGCGGCCATCGTGATCAACGAGATCCACCCCGCGCCCGACATCGACCAGGAACGCGTCGAATTTGTCGAACTGTTCAATGATGGCGCGCAGGCGGTGAATGTCGGGGGTTGGCAACTCTCCGGGGGTGTTGAATTCCTCATCCCGCAGACGACCAGCATCCCGCCACGTGGATACCTCGTGCTCGCCCAGGATCCGTTCGCCCTCCAGCAGAAGTACGGGTTCCGCGGGGCACTCGGTCCGTGGACGGGCAGGCTCAGCGGCCGCGGTGAAACCCTGACGCTGCTCGACGGCACCGGCACCGAGGTCGACCGCGTGAACTTCGAACTGGGCTTTCCATGGCCCACCGTGGGTGACACCCCCGGCAACTCCATGGAACTGATCCACCCGTCCCTCGACAACACCCTGGGCGGCCACTGGCGTTCCTCAACAGCAGCGGCCTCCCAGATTCCTGACCTTCCCCTGCTCGCCTCGACCAGCATCTGGCGCTACCGCAAGGGCACCAACGAACCGTCCACCCCCACCGGCGCCTGGCGCGGCCTCACCTTCAACGATTCCTCGTGGCCGGTCGGTGCCGCGCCGGTGGGGTACGACCCCGATGTCCTTGGCGAGGCCACCACCGGCGGCACGCGCCTGGCGGACATGCGCAACAACTACTCCACCTTCTACCTCCGCCGCACGTTCGATGCCGTCGGTGCCGAACCGTACCGACGCGCCCGGATCGAGGCCCTGTTCGACGACGGCTTCAAGGTGTGGATCAATGGCACGCTCATTCTCGCCCGCGAGATGACCACCGCCGAAGTCCCGTTCAACGGCGTCTCCACCAGTGTCCGCGAAAGCAACGCCTACGAACCCATCGAAGTCGCCATCCCGGCCGGGCTCCTGAGCTCCACCGGCAACGTCATCGCCGTCCAGGTCGCCAACGCCAATCTTGGCGGCAGCTCCGACTGCTTCTTCGATTGTCGCCTGACGTTGATCGGCGGCACCTCCGGCCAGGGCCCCACCCCGGGACTCGTCAATCGCGTCTTCGCCACCAATGCCCCACCCGCCCTGCGCCAGGTCTCCCACACCCCACAGCAGCCCCGCACCGGCCAACCCGTCGTCATCTCCATCCGCGCCACGGATCCCGACGGAATCGCCTCCGTCCAACTCGAATACCAGGTCGTCCGCCCCGGCCAATACATCCGCTCGGACTCCCCCGCTTACCTCACGGGTTGGACACCGATCGTCATGAACGACGCCGGTCTCTCCGGCGATGCCATTGCTGGCGACAGCAATTTCGCCGCCGTCATTCCTGGCACAACCCAGACCCATCGCCACCTCATCCGTTACCGCGTCCGCGCCACCGACACCCGGGGTGCAAGCGTCGTGGTGCCCTACGCCGACGATGCCGGCCGGAATTTCGCCTATTTCACCTATGACGGCGTTCCAGCATGGACCGGTGCCGTACGCCCCGGCACTGCAGGTGCCCTCGGACAATCCTTCACCGTCTCATCCAACGAGATGAACCGGCTCCCGGTCTATCACCTCCTCGGGCGCAAACAGGACGTCGAGGACGCCACCTGGCGCGATCGCAGCCGCGGCGACGAATACTTCTGGACCGGCACCCTCGTGTACGACGGCGAGGTCTACGACAACATCCGCTTCCGTCCCCGCGGCGGCGTCTGGCGCTATGCCATGGGCAAGAACATGTGGAAGTTCGACTTCAACCGCGGGCGCGATTTCCGCGGCCGCGACAACTGGGGACGCCGGTTCAGCGCCGACTGGACCAAGCTCAACCTCGGGGCCTCCATCCAACAAGGCGACTACCTCCACCGCGGCGAACACGGCATGTTCGAAAGCGTCGGGTTCCGCCTCTTCGAACTCACCGGCGCCACCGGCTGCGAATCCGCCTACGTCCAGTTCCGCATCATCGACGACGCCGCTGAAACCGCCGCAACGGGCCAATACTCCGGCGATTTCTGGGGCGTCTACCTTGCCCTCGAACAACCCGACGGCCGTTACCTCGAAGCCCACAATCTCCCCGACGGAAACCTCTACAAGATGGAAGGCGGCTTCGGCGACGCCAACAACCTCGGACCCGACGGTCCCACCGACTCCTCCGATCTGTCGGCCTTCATGAGCGCCTACAACACCACCCAGACCGAAGCGTGGTGGCGCACGAACTTCAATGTCCCTGCCTACTTCAGCTACCAGGCCGTCGTCCAGGGGATCCACCACTACGACATCGCCGACGGGAAGAATTACTACTTCTACCGGAACCCCGTCGACAACCGCTGGCAGACCATCGCGTGGGATCTCGACCTGACCTGGTCGGACAACATGTACCGCGCCGGCCAGACCGGCGGCGACGAACCCTTCAAGAGCCGCGTCCTTTCCAACTTCAACACCACCAACCCGAGGTACCCGAACATCAACCGCGAGTTCCGGAACTACATCCGTGCGTTCCGCGACCTGCTCTGGAATTCCGACGAAGCCTTCCGTCTCCTCGACGAACACGCCCGCCTCCTCCGCGGCACGAATGCCCTCAGCCTCATCGATGCCGACCGCGCCCAATGGGACTACAACCCCATCATGATCGATGGATCGATCGTCAACACCAGCAAGGCCGGCCATGGCCGGTACTACCAGTCCGGTGTCGGCACTCGGGACTTCAACGGCATGGTCGCCAAGATGCGGAACTACATCCTCTACCGCGCCACGGATCCCACCTTCTCCTTCGACGTCATGTCCGTCGAACCCAACCGGCCGGCACGTCCCGTCGCCTCCTTCACCGGCACTGCCGGTTTCCCCGTCGACCAGCTGCGCTTCGCTGCGTCCGCCTACTCCGGCGCTGTCGCGCAGGCCTCCGTCCAATGGCGCATCGCCGAGATCACCCGGACCAATCACCCGGCCTTCGATCCCACGCGTCCCGCCCCCTACGAATTCACGCCCATCCTCGAATCCGGCCCACTCCCCGCCGGCACCGCCACCTGGACACCTCCTGCGGGCAGCCTGCGCGTCGGCCGCCTCTACCGCGCTCGCGTCCAGACCACCGACACCGTCGGTCGCAACAGCAACTGGTCCGTCCCGATCGAGTTCACCGCCGCCGAACCCGTGGGCATCTCTTCCCTCGCCGCCGATTTCCAGTTCACCGAGTTGATGTACAACCCGGCACAGGACGGGTTCGAGTTCCTCGAGTTCCGCAACCGCAACGCGGCACTTCCTCTGAATCTCTCCGGGGCACGGTTCACCACCGGAATCGATTTTCAGTTTCCCGCCGGCACCCTTCTCGCCCCTGGCGAGTACGGGTTGCTCCTCCGCTCCACCAACATCGCTGCCTTCCGGCAAGCGTATGGCCTGCATGCCGGCATCCGGGTGCTGGGCACCTACGGCGGCGCACTCGCCAACGAAGGCGAAACAGTCACCCTCCGCGCTTCCGCCGGCTCCACCAACGCCGTGTCCATCCAGTACGCCTCCATACCGCCATGGCCGGTCAGCCCCAATGGAACCGGGCCCTCCCTCGTCCCCGCCCCCAACGGAAATCTCGATCCCAACTCCCCCGCCCATTGGAAGGCCAGCAACCTACCCGGAGGTTCCCCCGGCGGACCCGATGACCTCACCATCACGTCCGCCGAACGGAACGGAACCACCTTCACCCTCCGATACGCAGGCGGCGATGCCGGCATCCAGGTGTGGACCTCGCCCAACCTCTCTTCCTGGCAGCGCCTCAGCGTCACCCCGGCCAACGGCAGCGTCCTCGTGCCCGACGCGCCGGGCATCGAGGCTGGATTCATCCGCCTCAGGCGCGTGCGCTGACCGAGCTCAGGCCGCCGCGTCCTCCAGCAACCGGAACGTCCCGCCATCCACGTCCAGCCGGGCACGCACACCCCACGGCAGACTGCGCTTCCGCGCCTCGTGCCCGTACGCATAGCCGCGCACACACGGCACCCGAAGCCCCGACAACACTTCCTCCAGGATCTCTGGCAATGCCAACGCAGGCTTCCCGGGTTCCGCCGGACCACAATCCGTGAACTGCCCGAGCACCAGTCCCGCGATCTCGTCGAGGACACCCGACAACCGCAATTGCACCAGCATCCGGTCCAACCGGTGCAGGTGCTCGTGGATGTCCTCCAACACCAGGATCGCCCCGCGCAAGGAGGGCAGATACGGCGTGCCGAACAATGACATCACCAGCGAGAAGCAACCGCCCATCAACGGCCCATCCGCGCACCCGCCACGCAGCGGAACCCAGGGTTCCCCCACCGGATTGCCCAGGTCCCGTCCGTCGGCTTCCCCGCGGACCAATGACCAGAAGTGGGCTTCCGTAAACGGATCCGGAGCACCGCGGAATTCCACACCCGCCATCGGTCCCGAAACCGTCCCGAGCCCG
>JBIKWS010000345.1:0-4939 GCA_044356195.1 Cyanophyceae cyanobacterium | reverse complement strand
GGTGGTTGCGGTGACGCCAGCGAGGAGGAGTTCGAGGTTGTAGCGGGCGGTTCCGGGGTTGCCGTACTTCTGGGCGATCGTTTCGCCCTGTTCGGTGAGACGGATGGAACCGTCGAGGGAACCGGGGGGCAGGGCTTCGAGGAACCGGTGGGTCGGGCCGGCACCGCGGCTGATGGTTCCGCCGCGGCCGTGGAAGAATTGCATGCGGACGCCGGCCTGTTCGCCGACGGCGGCGATCCGGGCCTGGCCGCGTTGGAGCGCCCATTGGGAGGCGACGATGCCGGCGTCCTTGTTGGAGTCGGAATAGCCGACCATCACCTGTTGTCGGAGCTTTCCGGGGCGGCCGGCGCGTTGCGCGTGGTAGGCGAGGCTGGCGCGGGTGACCGGGAATTCGAGGAAGGCGCGGAGGAGTTCGGGGCCACGTTCGAGGTCCTCGACGGTTTCGAGGAGCGGAACGACGGGAAGGAGGCAGACCATGCCTTCCGGGAAGAGGCGGAGGAGACCGGCTTCGCGGGCGAGGACGTAGACGCAGAGGAGATCAGAGACACGTCGGGTCATGCTGACGATCAGCGCACCGAGAGCGTCGGCTCCATGGTTGGTGATGTGATTGGCGAGGACGCGATAGGTGGCGAGGACGGCGTCTGCTTCCGGACCGGCCGAGGCCGACGGATGAAGGAAGGGGCGCGGGGAACGGATCTCGCGTTCGAGGAGGCGCAGTCGCTCGGTCTCGGTCCAATCCTCCCATTGGGAAGCGTCGATTCCGGTGGCGGTGAGAAGCTGCCGGATGGCGCGGTCGTGGAAGGCGGAGTTCTGGCGGATGTCGAGGGTGGCGAGGTGGAATCCAAACGTCTGGAGGATCCGGCGGACGGGCAGGACGTCGTGGTCGGCGAGGCGGTGGGCACCGGCTTCGCAGAGGGACTGGTGAAGGGTCTGGAGGTCCTGATCGAGTTCGGAGGGTGCGGTGTAGCGGCCCGGGGAGGTCAGGATGCGTGCGAGTTGACCGGGGTGCACTTCCACCGGGAGACGGGCGGCCAGGAGTTCGGCGGTTTGGCGCCAGGGTTCGCCGGGATGCATCTGGAGGATGGCCCGGGCTTCGTCACCGAGGGCGGCGGCGCAGCGATCGCGCAGTTGCACGAGGATGGCCGGGGCCGGTTGTACCCATTCGGAGAGGGGCAGGCGTTCGGCGAGGGCGACGAGCTGGCGGTGCAGGACGACGAGGGCGTTGGCGCGAAGGCGTTCGAGGGTCTCGGCGGTGACTTCGGCGGTGACTCCGGGATGGCCGTCGCGGTCGCCGCCCACCCAGGTGCCGAAGTGCAGTCGCGGCCCGGGAACAGCTGCTGAAGCGGGGGATGCCGGCAGGCCGGTGTGTTCCCAGGCAGCGGCGAGACGGCGGTCGAGTTCGGGAACGACCGCCGGCAGGACGTCGCGAAGGTAGTTCAGGACGTTGCGGCGTTCGTCGGCGACGGTGGGTTTCTCGAGGAGGATTTCGCCCGTGCGCCAGAGGCGTTCGAGGAGCGCGGTGACTTCGGGGCGGAGGGTTGCGCGGTTGGCGTCGGAGCCGGCCGACTGGATCAGCCGCATGAGGGCGCGATGCTGTTCGAGGACGGAGGAGCGCTTGGCTTCGGTGGGGTGGGCGGTGAAGACGGGTTCAACGTCGACGTCCTGGAGGGCCTGCCGGATGGCTTCGGGGGTGGCGCCGTCGCGTTGGAGTTCGGCGAGTTGGTCAGCCCAGAGACCACGTTCCGCCTCGGGGCCTTCGGCGGACTCGCGGAGGTGGCGCATGGATTCGGCGGCGTGTTCCTCGACGGTATTGAGGATCTGGAAGGCCATCGCGAGACCGAGCGCCAGCCGGGGGGGCGGGGTGGCAAAGAGGTCGCCGGCGGCCGAGGCGGCGGTGGGGCGCCAAGGAATCCATTCGGCCAGTTCGGATTCGCCAAGTCCGGAGAGCACCTCCGCGAGGCATCCGGCCAGCCAACCGATGTCGCGGTCGATCTGGCGGAAGCCGAGGTCGAGGTAATCAGGCGGCGCAGATTCAACAATTGGATTCATGGTGGCGGCGAACGGGACGCATGCGATCGCGCGTGGTGGACGCGAGTCCCGCCGCACTGCCATCGCGAGAGGGATTCGTCAATGGGGGGAAGTGGGAAAGTTGGGGGAAGTCCCGCGGAAACAGAAAGCGTTCGCCTTTCGCTCAGGGGTGGGGTACCCCGTCCGGCCATGAGTGAACGTAGGGCGCGCCTGAAGCGCGTGACCAAGGAGACAGCGATCACGCTCGATTTGCGGATCGATGGCACGGGCAAGTCGAAGGTGAAGACCGGGGTCCCGTTTTTCGATCACATGCTGACCTTGGTGGCGAAGCATTCGACCTGTGACCTGCAGTTGACCTGCAAGGGCGATCTGGAAGTGGACGCGCACCATACGGTGGAGGACTGCGGGATTGCCTTGGGTCAGGCATTCCGGGAAGCGCTGGGAGACAAGCGGGGCATCCGGCGGTACGGCACGGGCTTTGATCCGCGGAATCCCTTCACGGGCGAAGCCTACGTGCCGATGGATGAGTGCCTGGCACGGTGCGTGATCGATTTCAGCGGGCGGTCCTATCTGGTGTGGAAGGGGTTGGATCATCATTCCCAGCGCCGCATTGCGGTCGAGGACAAGAACCAGGACATGTCGTCGACCTTCCGGTTTGGGTTGGCTCGGGAGTTCTTCCAGGGGTTCGCCAACGAGGCGAAGTGCAACCTGCATCTGGAGCTGCTGTACGGGGGCGAACCGCATCATGTGGTGGAATGCCTGTTCAAGGCGTTCGCCCGGGCGGTGGACTTCGCCTGCCAGCATGACCCGAGAATTTTGGGGCAGATTCCGAGCTCCAAGGGGGCGCTTTAGTCGATAACCTCCTTTGGATGAATGCGATGGGGTCATGTGACGGCGGGGTGAAACCGGATTGGAAGGAAGCTGAATAGTTTCCACGAGCAACCGTCCATGCCCATGTCGTTGAAATCAGATTATCCTTCCGCAGCGGACGAGCAGTTGGTGGCTTGGGCCAAGGACGGCGATACCGCGGCTTTCGAGGAGCTGATCCATCGGCACCGGGACAAGATCTATGCCCGGGCAATGATCATGATGCGCAACGAGGGAGACGCGATCGACCTGTCCCAGGAAGCCTGGGTCAAGTCCTGGCAACGGCTCCACCAATTTCAGGGCGAGAGTTCGTTCGCCACGTGGATGACGCGGATCGTGATCAACCTCTGCCTCGACCAGATCCGGCGGCAGAAGCGCACCCGTGCCGAATCCATCGAGGAACTCGAGGAGGCCGGAGGCGTCGAACGGCACATGCCGATCGCCGAAAGCAACCCCACCGAGGGGCTTGAATCCGAGGAGGTTCGCCGTCGCATTGATGAAGCGATGGGCAAGCTGACGGACGCGCACCGGACGGTGCTGGTCATGCACGAGTTCGAAGGACTGGAATACAAGGAGATCGCCAAACGTGTTGGGATCTCCATCGGGACGGTGATGTCCCGGCTCTTTTATGCGCGGCGGCGCCTGGCGTCGCTGTTGCAAAGCCTCAAGCGAGAACGATCCGAATGAAAACGACCGAGTTCACCCTGGACCTTCAGGCCTATGTGGATGGCGAGCTGGACACCAGCCGCCGGGCCGAAGTCGAGCGTGTGTTGGCCAGTGACGCCGAAGCGCGCGAGCTGGTGGCGGGACTGCGCCAGATTGCCGAGTTGGTGCGGACGCATGAGCCTGTGATCCAGGTGCCTGAGACGCGGGAGTTCTACTGGTCCCAGATCCAGCGCCGGATCGCCCAGGCCGAGGCCGTGGAAGCCAAGGAAGCCCCGCAGGCCTCGGGAGCGATGCAATGGCTCCGGTGGCTGGCGCCCGCACTGGGCGTGGCGGCAGTGGCGGTGATGGTGGCCCTGCCTCGCGGCGAAAAGGAAGGCGCGACACTGGCCGCCAACGACACGGTCGAAGATGCCGTGAGCATGACCTTCCGTTCGGATGCGGACGGCGTGACGATCCACTGGATCAACTGAGTGTTCCGCAACACCCACATCCATCTCCTCACCCCAACCTCGAAACCTGCAATGATCCAACCAACCAAGGTCACCCGGTGGCTCGCGTTCCTGTTCACCCTTTGCCTGATGGGTGTCGGTACGGCGGCACTCGCTGGCGAAGCGCAATACAAGGTGGAACTGGTGTGGGGAACGGATGATGCCAAGGCGGCGTCACCGGACATGAAGGCGCTGTCTCCGGACGTCCAGTCCCGGCTGACGCAGTTGCGTTGGAAGAACTACTTTGTGGTTAAGTCGGAGGTCGCCGCGGTTTCCACCAAGGAAGCGAAGAAGGTGACCTTGAGCGACAAGTGTGCGGTGGAACTGAAGGAATTGCCCAACGGGCACCTGGAGGTGCAGATCCACAGCCTCCAGGCGGGATCGGATCCCAAGCTGGTAGCGAGCAAGACAATGTCCCTGAAGAACCTGCAGTCCGGCGAGTTGATCGCCTATGGCGGCAACTCCAAGGATCGGTGGGGTGACGCCTGGTTGGTGATTGTCCGGGCGGAGCAGCCCAAGGCTTCGAAGTAAGGCTGCAGGCAGCCTCGGTATCGGGCGGATTTCTACAATCCCTAGCATCTCCCGCAGGCCAAGCCCCAATCGGTGGGGTGCGGTGTGTGGATCCGCCCAGATTGCCATTGTCCCCGGACGGGGTCGTGGTAGCCTGAACCCAGTCGCAAGTCCCCCCGGAGAAACCCGGGGGGCAACGCATTTCACATGTCAGATTCCACGAAGAGCCCCGGGTCCGATTACGATTCATCCAAGCTTGGCAAACTGGAGGGTCTGGAGGCCGTCCGGAAGAAGCCGGGCATGTACATCGGTGGTACGGATGAGCGCGCCCTCCACCACTGCGTCTCCGAGGTCATGGACAACTCGGTGGACGAGCACCT
>JBIKWS010000346.1:0-4939 GCA_044356195.1 Cyanophyceae cyanobacterium | reverse complement strand
CGCCCCGGTCATGGAGTTGGTCTGGACCTTCTTCGCGAGGTAGTTGCTCGGCGGCGAGATGTCGTTGGTGTTGACCGGAGTCCGGCGGATGGATTCCAGCGCGTGGATCTTGGACTCGAACAAGGTTCGGCAGAGATCCTGGACATCCAGAAGCTGGGCGCTCAGGGGTGCGAGGGACCGCTGGGTGAATTCCAACTGCTTGACCTGGGTGTCGAAGGTGAAGGCGTATCGTGTGGACCCAGTGGCGGCGGCAGGAAGTTTGACGCCATTCCGTTCGGCCTGCTTGCTCAAGGCATCAATCGTGCGATCCAGCAGGTTCTTGAAAGCGGCATCATCCAACGCCTCGGGCAGTGGAATCACGGAGAACTGGGGGCGAAGGGTCTCCTTGAAAGCCGCAAGCTTCACCTGCTGATCCTTGGCTTCCTTGATGTTGTCCTGAGTCGGGGCGGGCTTGTTTCCCGCCAGCGATGTGAACTCGCCGTTCTTGGAGTTGAGTTCCTCATCGACCGCCAGTGCTGCCGCCCGCTTGTCGAGGAGGTAGAAGAAGATGCCGAAGCCGAGCAGGGCAACTGCCACTGCGAGGCCGACGACAAACAGGAGGTTTCGCTTGATCCAGGGCATATCAGAGGAGCTTCATCGGGCGCTTCAGCTTGACCTTCATCGGGAAGGAGAACGTGTTCTCCTCCTCGCTCAGGGTCCCGTCAAAGCGGGTCTCGTTGGCATCGAAGAAGGGGCTCGCCTTCATCTGGTTCTGAACCTCGAATACCAGTTCGTTGTTCGCACCGGTCTTGATCTTGGAGAGGTTCACGGCCCGCAAAGTCAGGCTGATGGTTGCGATCTCGTTGGTCGAGTTCGAAGACTTGGGCTTTTTGGGGCCACCTTCTCCGGCATCACCTCCGCTCCCCTCGCCCGCGGTCGCGGTCTTTGGAAGGAGTCCATAGCGCTTCATCAGTGCGGGATCCATTCCGTAAGGATTGGAGGGGGTTGTGGTGGTCTCTTCAGCTTGGGCAACGACTGGCTGGGTCGGCTCGGTGGTGATGAGAGTGTCAATCCAAACACCGACAGTCCCGGGAGCACTGTTCAGTTTCTGGCGTTGGGCTTCCTCGGCGGTGAGGAGGATGCGGCGGAGTTCAACAAACACGTCTGCCCAGAAGGTCTGATCCTCGAGCCAGCCGGTCATCTGGCCGGTTTCATCCTCCGCGCGCTTCAGGCCTTCCATCTCGCGTTTCAGAGTCTCGCTCCGCTGGGTCAGCGGTTCGACCTGGGCAGTGACCTTTTCCAGACCCTCACGCCGCGCGGCTTCCACGCGATCGTAGAACCATCCGTAGGCGAAGACGCCCACGACCAGCGCATACGCCGCAGCCAGCAGATAGGGCTTCTTGGCGTTGAACTCCTGACGGGACTTCGAGGACTTGGGCATCAGGTTGAGCTCAACGGGGCACTGAGCCACGTTGCGCAACCCCAGACCGACGACTTCGCCAAAGGCCTGAGCCACCTTCTCCAGCCCGGCAACATCGACCGAAGGATCGACGTTGACGTTGCGGAACGGGTTGAAGATGTCGACCGGCAGGTTGAGCTTTTCCGCGAAGAACTCCGCCGAATAAGGAAGGCTGGAGCCACCGCCGCAAAGGAACACGCGAACTGGAGCGTTGCCGCCCTGCTGGGTGCGGTAGAACTGGATGGTCTGGTTGACCTGCAGGTGAAGACGGGTCAGGACGTTTCGAGCCACTTTGGAGACAGCAGCAACCCGGGGATTGTCGGGTTCTTCGTAAGCTCCACCCAAGCTGACCATGCCGTCGTTGACCTTGATCTTTTCGGCTTCGGCAAACGGGAGTTTTGCCTCGGCCGCGAACTCCTGCGTGATCGCGTTGGCACCGACCGGAACCGAACGGGCGTACAGCCGGTTCTTTTCCAGAAGGATGACGTTGCTGGTCTTGGCGCCGATATCAATCAAGAGGCTGCATCCGTCCTGATCGGCGTAGTTGTAGCGGAAGGCATTGCACAGCGCGGCCACCGAGGTATCGACGACATCCATCTTCAGGCCGGCGCCCTCCCCCATGGAGAAGAGCTTCTCGACGATCTCGGATTTGATGCCGACGAGCAGGACCTCCAGCTCTCCGCTCGGAGTGGTACTGAGGATCTGGTAGTCCCACGCCGATTCAGCCAGCGGCCAGGGCACGTTCTGCTGCGCCTCGTACTGCATGATCTGCGGCACCTTGGAAGAGTCCACAGGGGCCAGCTTCACGAACTTGGAGAAGACCTGGAAACCGGGCGCACAAAGGTTGGCCTGACGTCCGGCGAAACCGCCTTCAGCGATCAGCTCGGAAAGGGCCTTCTTGACGGTGTTCTCCCGTGCGGCGTCCTGCGAGCCGGCGAGCCCAAGCGGTTTCACGCCGAAGCGCAGAAGGCGAAGGCCACCGTCTTCAGACGGCTCGAACTCGGCGATCTTGAGGGTACCAGCCCCAAAATCGATGGTCAGGAATGACTTTGATTTCAGCATATGCGTGTTCGGCTCACGCCCCCCGCTGAGAAAAAAACGCTCCCCAGGGGGTGCCCCAGGTCAGGCGTCTCGGCGAAGTTGGGCGGGTGACTAAAGAAAGAGGGGGTAAGGGTCAAACCAAAAACCCTTGCGACACCGTTTTGTGTGCGGAAGGACGTCTTCGCGCATCCCCCGAACGGAGGTCTTCGGGATGAACTTGCTCCAGCGAGGACACCAACCAATCCGGACCGCTGCGCGCCAGATCGGCCTCCGAAATCCCGCCGGTGGCAACAGCCAGACAACGGGCTCCGATGGCCCGCGCGCACGCCACATCGCGCTCCGTGTCCCCGATGACCAACACCCGATCGCCGGGGATCCTCGATCCGAGCGCTTGCTCCGATCGTTGATGGGCGATGGCAGCAATGACGTTCCGATCCTCGTCGTCGTCGCCGAATCCCCCAATCGAGAATTCTTCCCACAGCCCATGGGCCCGAAGCTTCAGTTCGGCTCCCAGGCGCACGTTTCCCGTCAGGAGCCCGATCAAGGGGGCCGGCGTGAGGGAACGACAGGCCTGGAGGAACGAACCGACGCCCGGGCAGGTCTCCCCCGCATGGGAACCCAATTGCTCGGCAAGCAGGAAAAGATACGCCTCCAGAAAACGCTGCCGATTCGATGGGCTCACCTCGAGTCCATGGAATTCGAGGTATTCCCGGATGAGCGAGGTATCGGTCCGCCCATGAAAGTTCATGTGATCGGTCCCTCCTTGGATCCCAAAAACCAGCTCGGAAGCGCGGGCAAAAGCCTTCACCCCGGCACCGCCCGTGCGGATCAGGGTTCCATCGATATCGAACAGAATCACGTGCATGACCAAGGCGGACATGCTGCACCGTCTGGACTGTGGCCGCAACGCTGGCCCTCTCCGTGAAGTCGAACAGACGCCACACAGCGCCCGGATCCTGCGAGCGGCCCCACTGGAACCCCGCCTCGATCGGCGGCAGGTTCCTGCCCCCGGTAGGGAAGCAGATGGGACAAGGCATGCGCATGGAGATGAAGTCCGTCCGCACGTTCGAGCGTTGATCGCTTCGTGCCGATGCGTTGGGGCTTCCTGCTATCGGACTGGGCGCCGCTCTTTGTGTCACGAGCCATTTTCTGGAAACTTCCAATGGGCGGACGATCCGAGACGAAGGGCAGAAACGACGAAACTGGGAACCAACAAGCCGGTTGGCCCCAAGCGTACCCTTGGAGGGGATTCCTCCCTTGCAAAACGGCAACATCACGACACATATTTGCCACGCGCTACCCCTCAGAAGTCTTGTATAAACAGTACACCTATGCGTTCTCCCATGCCCATTGCGCGCGGCCGGCGCGCCGGCTTTACCCTCATCGAGCTGCTGGTCGTGATCGCCATCATCGCGATCCTGGCGGGCATGCTGCTCCCCGCCCTCGGCAAGGCCAAGAGCAAGGCACAGGGCATCCTGTGCATGAGCAACACCAAGCAGCTCATCCTCGCCGTCAACATGTACGCGGGCGACAACCGGGAGGAGTTCCCCATGGTCACCCATGGTGGATCGGCCCAGAGCGGCGCGATCATCAACGAGGCTGTCGCCTCCAGCGAGCGTCCGTGGGTCACGGGCTGGCTCGACTGGTCCACCAGCCAACACAACACCAACCGGCTGTTCCTGACCGATCCCAGACGCGCGGTGCTGGCCAAGTACTCCGCGTTCTCCCACAAAATCTACAAGTGCCCCGCAGACAATCTGATGAACCCCGCCCAGCGTCGCCTTGGCTGGGCCGAACGTGTCCGCTCGATCTCTGCCAACGGTGCCATCGGCAGGGGAAACAAGACGCCCGGCGATGGCCTTCTGCAGTGCGAGAAGTTGTTCATCAAGACCACGGACGTCGATCGTCCGTCTCCTTCTGAGCTGTGGATGTTCATCGACGAAAACCCGGACTCCATCAACGACGGTGCCTTCTTCAATGCCCAGCGGGACCGCCGCTGGATCGACATGCCGGCAAACTACCACAACGGGGCCGGTGGATTGTCCTTCGTGGACGGACACTCCGAGATCAAGGCCTGGAAGAGCACGGTTCGCCTTGAGAAGCCCAATTTCGCATATACTCCTCCGGGAGTTCCTGCCAGGGATCATGATTGGGGCTGGTTGCTGGACCGTACGTCCTTCAATTCAACCGCAGTGCGGTAAGTTCATCCTCACCCACCAAGCGCCGGGGCTCCTGAGGGGCCCGGCGCTTTTTCTCTTTCAGCCCCCCTTTTGCGGCTCACCTCGCAACCACCCGCAATCCACTGGCAGCAGATACGCCCCCGAAGCTCATCATGCCCCGAATGTTCCGGACGCCCGCGTACGGGTCGTTGGTGATCAGGACATTCCCGTCGAGGTCGAGGTAATCCGTCAGCGCGGCCAGATGTGCACCAGCGGTGATCAGCACGGACGATTCGATCAT
>JBIKWS010000344.1:0-4953 GCA_044356195.1 Cyanophyceae cyanobacterium | reverse complement strand
ATCCGAGGCCTGCGTCCGGTTGAACTGGTCATCGAGGTTCTTGTCGATGAAGCCCGCGATCTCGTAGTTCACCACCACGCTGTTCGGATTGCAGACCGAGATGAAGTAGCGACCGGGAATCAAGGGCGGCTCGTCGCGGATCGTCAGCGAGAGGGAACCACCGGGCGGTTCGATGATGGCGAACATCTCCGAGGAATCGGAATCGGCAGGATCCGCGATGGAAGCCCGGCTGATATGCACCTCCAGGGGCAACGCCGGATTGATGGCGCGGAGGACGATCGTCAACCCGCTCGCGTCCGCAGGCACATCGATCACTTCGATCTGGCACTGACCCGGCTGGACGCTTCGGGATGCGAAGCGCGCTCCAAAGTCGTTCGGCTGGATGATGAATTCGACCCGCTCCACGCGCCCGGTATACCCGCCGGCGTCGTCCACCAATTGCATCAGCCATTGACCACTCAGCGGTTCACCCAGGAAGGACATCAGGGATCCGGGGCCATCCGATGGAACGGATCCGGCATAGAACCCATCCCCGGAATCATCATAGATCGAGGTGATGTTCGTCCCCCACTGCACCCGTCCAATCGTGGTGTCGGCCACCGGAGAGTGGTTGTGCAACGCGACCGAGGCTGCCCTCAGCGAAGCAATGCCCAGAAGGTCCGGGAAGTTCTGGTGGGTCAGGACCGACTCCACGTAAGCGCGACGGATGGTGTCCGCTCCAAATCCCGCACCGACACCAATGATGAGGCGCGATCCCGGCTGCTCAGGGGTCCCATCGGGAATGGCCGGGGAGATGAGCGGGATGCCGCGGATGCCGGTATTGCCATCGGGACGGAGCGATCCGAAGGGTTGCTCAGAGGAAAGGACAACAAACGAGTACTCAACCGCCTGCTGGTCCTCCGACTTCACCGCCGCGTAGTAGATTTCACCCGTCACCGGCGAGTTGGTGAACAGGACCGTTTCGCTGCCGCCGCGAAGTGTCGATCGGAAGGCGTTGGTCAGGGCCGCAGGAACCAGATTGGTCAGGCCAGGATCCCGGGACACATAAAGGTCGAGATCGGCTTCCGGAAGACTGCCCTGGGGTGCGCGTGATCGTCCGAGGTTGGGCGGGAAGAAGGTGACGAAAGCCACGTTGGAACCGTTGGTCAGCGTCCCGCCGTAACCCACCCCGCCCGGGGTGTTCGTGAACACATAGAAGCGCCATTGGTTCGTGCCGCCGTTCGTGCCGCCGATCAGGGGGGAGTTTGCTCCAACGCGCTCGTTGAACAGCGGGAAACTGTTCGTCATCGCGGTGGTTGGGGGACGTTCGAAACTGAGCGGGGAGCCTTCCGCGTCCTGGGCATCCTCCACCGTTCCCACGATCCCGAGATCTTGGGCCGCGTCCGAGCGGATGACGAGGGCCGCATCCTGCACCATGTCTCCGGGATGCATCTGGCGAGCGTTCACGTTCACGCGCCGGGCCTTGATGATGACCACGAACTCCTCGGGCACCGGCGCCTGGATCACGATGCGCTCGACGTTGTTCACCACGTCAGAGGTGCTCGGCGTATTCGTCACCGAGGTGGTATTGCCAAAGGGATCCGTGACCGTCGAAGGCTCGGTATTGGTGAGGTTCAGCGACCGGTTGAACGGCGTGCCCGACTCAAAGTCGTTGCCCAGGTAATACTCCCGGGTCACCTCGTTGGTCACGATCAGGTCGAGATCGTTGACCAGCTTGACCGCCGCCGCCGGATTGCCCGGCGGATCCGTCCAGACCAGCGTCAACCGCACCGGGAAATTGGTCGCCTCCGGATTGGTCAACTTGATCCGGTAGGACCGGGACTCACCCGTGGCGAGGCCGAGCAGATTGGTCCGGCCCACAATCGGGAACCCGATGATCTGGTCGTTCGTCGTCACACCCGTGCTGGCGAACCCGTTCAACTCTGCACCGGACGGAATGAAACCGCTGTTGATGGAGCGCAACACGGAGGGCCTTCCCCAGCCGGCATAATTCAGGGTCGACCGGGGATCCGGTTGGTACCGCTGGTTCTCCACTTCCGCGGAGTTGATCAGCATGGCCTTGTAGCCTTCGGGCGGGATCCGGTTCCGCTGCCGGATCTCATAGAATTCCTGCAACTGCGCCAGCATGCCGGTCACCGCCGGTGCCGCCATCGAAGTCCCCGAGGAATAACGATAGTAAGGACCGACCTCATCGGTGATCTCTTCGTTGACCGGGAACATGTCGCTGTCCGGCGCATAGAAAAACTCCAACTGCCATTGGGCCGAGCGCGCCGAGAGGATGTGCGAACCAGGCGCAATCACGTCCGGCTTGAACCGGCCGAATTCACCCTCCGTCCCGATGCCCGTGTTGCCACGACTGGAGTACGAAGCGACCTGCGAATCGGAATCGGACTCCGCTTCCCACAACCGGTTGGTCACATAGGACGGATCATCCGGATTGTATCCGCGATCCGGGATCACGGTGGATCCGGACCGGACGATCACGCCGTTGGTATCCACAACGATGGAATTGGTGAGCATCCGGCGCGACTCGAGCGCGCCGACGGTGATCACGTTCTTGGCGTTGGCCGGCACACGGAGGGAGTCCGAGGCCCCGCCCAGACCGTTGTCCCCTCCCCCACCCTCATTACCCGCCGCAAAAACGTAAAGGATCGGCTGGTCCCCGGTGACATCCGGCAGCGCGTCCCGGACAGCGGCGTCATAAGAGGCCGAGATCGAGTTATATTCCAGGACACCCGGGATCACGATCGGCACACCGTTGGAGGTGATGATCCGGGGCCGGCTGGGATAGCCCCAACTGTTGTTCGACAACGGCGCATTCGTCCGCCCCGTCGCCCCATGGAGACTCAGGTTTGTCCTGGCGTATGTCTCCTGAAGGAACTGGTCCGAGACGAGCGGTCCGGACTCCAACTCGATGGGGAGGACGAACAGGCGGGCTGCGGTTGCCCGGCCACCGAATTCCGCATTCGTGACCGAACCCTGCGCCTTTTCCACATCCGCAGAACGTTCCCCCGTTCCGGCAATCGTGCCGGCCACATGGGTCCCGTGCCCGACCGGGTCGATGAAGGATGCGGGGTCTGCCGCGAACACCCGGCCTGCGAGGTCCGGATGCGAATTGTCGACGCCGCTGTCGTTGATGTTGATGAGGATGTTTGAACCGGTCAGTCCCAGCGTGCGGGTCAGGTTCGTGAAGTTCTCCGAGGATTCGAGGAGGAATCCGGCACGATCATTGGCGGTCTGTCGGGCATGGACCTCTTCGACGAGCGTGACCCCGGGGAGACGGGCGAGGGCAACGATGCTTCCCGCGGGGGCGCTTACCGTCACCAACTCACCGTACGGTCCGCGCTGGCGAAGCAAGGGCTTCGCACCCAACGCCTGGACCGCAGCCAACGTCTGGTCCACATCCAGGAGCGTCAGCATCAACATCTCCGGAACATCCATCTCCTGCATCACCGCTTGGGCCAGACCGGGCTCCAACTTGAAGTGCGGTTCGTTCGGGAGGATGGCCGCAACTTCAGAAGCCCCCGTCAGGGATTGGGCAACCGCAGGGCTGGCCTGCACCAGATAGGCGTTGTTCGGGATGTACGAGATCACGCGTGCACCCAGCACCGCCAACTGCCGCTTGAGGGCATCCGAACTGCCGCCCCGCCCCTGCACCACATAGGTCCCAGGATCCTCCCCGCTGCGCAGGTTCTCCGGAACCTTCACCGATTGGTCGCTCGTGGTGTCGACCATCGCGTTGCGCAGCAGGATCGCCCGGTCATTCCGGATCAATTCTCCAAGGCGGGCCTGCGTGTTTCGCGTGCGGTGCGGGAACTCGGCGTCCGCACCTGGAATCGGAGTCCCGACCGGGATCGACTCGATCGTCACCCAGCGGGCCTTTCCGGAGTCCAGCTTGAGCCGGACCGGCTCCGCGGGATTCGACGTGGTCGAAACCACCGGCGCCACAACCGCTGCTTCGGCGGAAGGAGTGGTGGCCGGAGGCTGGGGGCGCATCCACCGATGGACCGCAAGACCGAGGATTGCGGCGAGGAGGACGACCGGTGCGATTCGGCGAAGTGGGCGCATGGGGATCGGAGGCGTTGGCGCGCGGAACATCACGAAAATTGTGGGGAATGCCGGATCTCAGTTTTCCGGGGTCAGGACACGATGATCCTCGACCACAGGCTTCAACTGACCCGGGCGTGGCGCGCCGTCGAAACGGACGACGGTGCGCGTGGCGAACTCGCCGGTGACGACGTAGTTCGTGCAAAGACCGAAGAAGACACCGGGACGGGTGACGATGGAGTTCGGTGCCGGCTTGAGGGATTGCCCGAATGCATAGATGACCACCCGGGGCTCATCCGTGCGCAGCAGCGACAAGGTCTGCTGGGGAATCATCTCAAGGACTTCATCCGGAATCTGGGCGGGTTGGGTCGTGGCGTTGAACGGCCGGACATAGGGCGAGAACTGCTCGAAGATCAGGCCGTTGTTCGTCACAGAACCCACGCTCAGTGCCGGCGAGGCCAGGACATGGCCCATCTTCGGGAACGTTCCGCCGGGGAAGTTGGTCCGCGAGGCATTGATGCTCTCGACGATCGTGCGCATTTGCTGGCTCGCCGGTTCGATGAACTGGCGCTGCAACGTCAGCGAGTTCGGCGCATCATTGGTCAGGATGGGAACCCCGGACAGCACCGCCGACCACGCCGCGATGTTGGTCTGGTTGACCGAGAGCAACCCCTTCGCGGCGTTGTCATTCACCGCAGTCGTGAACAGGTCGAGGATCGCCCAGTCATTCTCCGGCCGGGTCAACCCATTGCCGGTCCAGGACGCCCAGCTCTTCTGACCCAGGAAGCGATCCAGAACCCGTTGCGAGCCGACCTCGGGGCGTCGGCCCTTGAGGTAAACTGTCTGCCACGGAGTTCCACGATGCACGCGTCCGATCCAGCCCACGGTCGGGAACTTGTTCGTCGG
>JBIKWS010000343.1:0-4956 GCA_044356195.1 Cyanophyceae cyanobacterium | reverse complement strand
ATCGTGGCGGTGTCGGCCTTGGGCAGGAACTCCTGGAGCGTGAGGATGCCGAGCTGGGGTTGGCGGAGGTTGATGGCGAGGATGTCGGCCTTGAGCAGCCAGCCCTGGGAATCGTTCGGGAAGCGGAGGAGTTCGTTTTCGACGGCTTCGAGGGCCTTGTCGAATTCACCCTGCTTGCGGAGGGCAATGGCCTGGGAGTAGGCGGGCTTGGGGATGGGTGCTTCCGTGCCGCCATCGATGAGGCTGGTGATGGGGCTGGCGAAGAACCCGAGGATGTGTTTGTGCCACAGGATGAACACGCCAAGAAAGGCAGCCATGTAGATGGTCATGGCGTAGAGCTGGGCCAAGCCACCCTGCATGCCGGCGGTATACTTCCTGGCGAGGTGGGTAGCCCCCCAGAGCGTCAGGAGGTAGCAGCCCGTGAAAAGGGCGCGGAGCCACGCCGGCATGGATTCCGAGCCGGCATTGCGGAGCCGCCACGCGGCCCAGACCAACGCGGTGACCATCCAACCGCCGCCAATGATGAGCAGTTTCAGGTTGAGCATGACCGGTTCAGGAGTTCCACAGAGCAAAGCACAGCTCCTTGGAGGGGGAAAGCGCCACGTTCGTTCTGGGTCAAAGTGACATTTCTGGAACCTTTGGTTGACAGTTTGGGGCTCCTTGGGAAAAAGAGAACCAGGGAAGAGTGGGTTGGTGGTCGCACCAGACCATGACTCCCGGTCGGGCGCCGTACTCCGGTGGGACCCAGGGTTGGAGGACGACGTCGGCCTCGATCGTAATCGCGAACGAGTGACACGCCATGACCAAGACCAATGATCTCCTTGCGGAGACACTTCGTGATCCCAAGCATCCCTTCCGCGCCGTCGAAGACCGGCCTCGGAAATCCCAGAAACACCGCTACGAACGCCGCAAGGCGCGTGAGTTCCTGAAGTTGGGGGACTGGCAGTCCGGGGATTGAGCCGGAAGTGCGACGATCAGTCGGATCAGTCTGATCCGACTGATCCCAAAGATCGCCGTGGGATCTGGTTTGCCTCGGGGGGCGGGGATGACTGAAATCCCGGCATGACATTCCCGGGGAGACTTTTTGCCGGTGCGTTGCTGGTGCTGGCCGGCATGGTTGGCGTCCTTGGTGAAGATTGGCCGCAGTTCCTTGGGCCACGCCAGGATGGGACCTCGTTGGAGACCGGGCTCGTCCGGGCCATTCCCACGAATGGGTTGCCCGTGGTGTGGGATCGTCCGATCGGGACGGGGTATTCTGCGCCGTCGCTGCTCTCCGGGATGTTGGTCGTTTTCCATCGTGAGAAGAACGAGGAGATCATTGAGGCCCTGGATCCGGTGACGGGTGCATCGCGGTGGCGGCATGGGTATCCATCGGCTTATCGGGATCCCTACGGATACAACAACGGGCCGCGGTGTGCGCCGATCCTGACACAACAACGGGTCTATACGTTTGGCGCGGAGGGCAAGCTGACCTGTGTGGAGCGCGCCACGGGTAAGCGTGTCTGGCAACGGGACACGGCCAAGGATTTCAACGTTCCCGAAGCCTTCTTCGGCGTTGGCAGCACGCCGATCCTCGAGGGTGGACTCCTGCTGGTGATGGTTGGTGGGCAGACGGATGCCGGCGTGGTGGCGTTTGATCCGGAGACCGGGGCAACGCGGTGGGAATCGGTGGGGCGCAAGAATTGGCAAGGCCTGCCGATGCATGGTTGGCCGGGGGATTTGAAGGTGGAATGGCGCGAGTGGGAAAAGACGGCGAGCTACGCGTCGTTGAGGACCGCGACGGTGAACGGGGAGCGTCTGCTGTTCGCGTGCATGCGCCAGGGATTGGTGGCGCTGAACCCGACGAATGGGGCGGTGCATTTCTCACGATGGTTCCGGGCACGCGTCGACGACTCCGTGAATGCCATGACTCCCGTCGTGGACGGCAACCAGGTGCTGATCTCGAGCGCCTATTTCCGCTCGGGTTCCGTGATGCTGCGGATGGAGCCGGGCAACCGCGTGTTCGCCGAGATGTGGAAGGGCCTGGGGTTGGAGATGCATTGGAGCCAACCTATGCTCCTCGATGGGCACCTGTACGGATTCAGCGGTCGCAATGAACCCGATGCCGTCCTGCGCTGTGTGGAGTGGGCCACGGGCAAGGTGAAATGGGAACGGAATGAGCGTTGGCCAGCCCACAGCGCCGAGCAGCCACCTGTGTTCGGGCGCGGTTCCTTCCTGCTTGCAGAGGGGCGTTTGATTGCGCTGGGGGAGGGTGGACTGCTGGGAATGTTTGAACCAACCCCGGCGGAGTGCCGGGAACTGGGACGCTGGCAGGTGCCTTCGATGAAGTATCCCTGCTGGGCGGCACCCATCCTGAGCGATCGACGCCTGTTCCTCCGTTCGGAGGATCGGCTCGTGTGCCTGAATGCGGCGCGGTGACGGGAGGGCGTTGTCTGGATGTGGCCGGTGGGCGACGTTTCCGTTTTCCGAACTTGGGGTGGATGGGGAACAGAAAGTAGACTCGCCGGACCATGAAGCCTTCATCGCGGGCGGTCTTTGGGATCGTCCTGGCCAGCTTCTTTCTGTCGGGTGTTGCCGGGCTTGTCTACCAGGTGGTGTGGACGCGTTACCTGGCGCTCTTCCTTGGGCATACCAGTTACGCGGTGATGGCGGTGCTGGTGGCCTTCATGGGTGGGTTGGCGATCGGCAACGCGTGGCTGGGACCGAAGGTCGATACGCTGCGTCGGCCGTTGTTGCTGTACGCCGGTCTCGAGGTGGCGATCGGTGTCTATGCGCTCCTGTTTCCGTCCTACTTCGCGGTGCTGGAATCGGTGTTTCCGCGATGGGTCACGGCGCTGAAGCCGGGACCTGGCGTGCTGCTGTTGCTGAAGGGTGCCTTCGCGGCGGTGGCCATCCTTCCGCCGACGATCCTGATGGGAGCGACGCTGCCTGCGTTGACGCGGTATGTGACGCGGGCGTTGTCGGAGCTTCGGGGACGGGTGGCCGCGCTCTATGCGATCAACAGCACGGGTGCGGTCGTCGGCGTGTTGCTGGCGGACTGGTGGTGGATCCCGGCGTATGGGTTGGAGTCGGTGGTGCAGGCGGGGGCCGGGATGAGTCTGTTGATCGGGGTGACGGCGTGGGTGCTGGGCGTGCGGGAAGGCGATGCGGGAACGATGGTGGCGCCGTTGGGAGGAGTCCCGGCTGGGGGCGGGCGCGATGGCGGCGAGGTGTACAGCGCGGCGCAACTGCGTCTGGCGGTGATCGGGATCGGGATCTCGGGGTTCGTCGCGATGCTCTACGAGGTGGCGTGGACCCGGTTGCTGGGATTGGCGCTGGGATCCACGACGCATGCGTATTCGCTCATGCTGGTCACCTTCATTTCCGGGATCGCAGTGGGCAGTTGGATCATCTGCCGCTGGAAGCCGGCCGTGGACACGTTGACCGCGTTTGCCTGGGCGGAACTGGGGTTGGCGGGGTCGCTGTTCCTGTCGCTGTTCCTGTACGGACGCCTGCCCTATTGGTTCATCCGGATTGCGAACCAACTGAACAGGACGCCGGAGGCGTACCCCTTGTATGAGCTGTTCCAGGGCGTGGTGTGTTTCGGGGTGATGTTCGTGCCGGCCGTTTGCCTGGGCACTACGCTGCCGCTGGCGAGTCGCGTGGCGACGGTGGAACTGGCCCGGGCGGGTGGGTCCGTGGGGCGCGTCTTCGCGGTGAACACGCTGGGCACGGTGTTGGGGGCGGTCCTGACGGGGATGGTCCTGCTGCCCGTGCTGGGACTGGCGACGACGTTCGGCCTGGGTATCGGTCTCAACGCGGCGATCGGACTCTTGATCCTGGGATGGAACCGCGTGCCGCGGTGGCGTCCGGGATTGCTCGGACCTCCGGCTCTGGCGGTGCTGGTGGCGGTGGGCGTGGCGGCGCAATTCAGCCGGGGCTGGGATCAGTCGATGGGATTTGGTGCGTGGCGGATGCCGGTGGCCCCGACGACCTGGGCAGAGTTCCAACGGTTGGGTCGCGAGTTGGAACCGTTGTACCTGAAGCACGGTGCGGGTTCGACGGTGTCGGTGCTCCGCCAAGGGAGCGCGGAGTCCGGCGGTGAATTGAGCCTGCGGGTGAACGGGAAGCCCGATGCGAGCACCGGGCAGGACATGAGCACGCAGCTCCTGTTGGGGCATGTGCCGATGCTGCTGCACACGAACGCGACGGAGGTGCTGGTGATCGGGTGCGGGAGCGGGGTGACGGCTGGGGTGCCGCTGCGTTACCCCGGCGTGACGCGCGTGGACCTGGTGGAGATCCTGCCGGAGGTGGTCGAGGTTGCGCGCCGCTTCTTTGCGCCATTCAACGGAAAGGCGCTGGAGGATCCGCGGGTGCAGGTGCACATCGAGGATGCGAAGACCTTCCTGAAGACGACGCCTGTCAAATATGACGTCGTGGTCGCGGAACCTTCGAATCCGTGGATGGCGGGCGTGGCCGCGGTGTTCAGCCAGGAGTTCTACGAGGATTGCCGGAGGCAGATGAAGCCCGGTGGCGTGATGGTCCAGTGGCTTCAGGCCTACGAGACCGACGACGCCATCTTCGAGATGGTCGTGGGAACGTTCGGATCGGTGTTCCCGTTCATGAGCGTGTGGGAGGTGGGACCGGGCGATGTGCTGTTGCTGGGCACGACGGAGCGTTGGACGCCCGATGTCGAGGTGGCGGCCAGGCGGTTTGCGGTGCCGGAGGTGAAGGCGGACCTGGCGCGCATCCAGATCACGCGGTTTCCGGTCCTGCTGGGTTTGCAGCATGTGGCTTTCGGGGACGGAGCGTTCCTCGCACCGGAGGGGACGCCCGTCCATAGCGACCTCTTTCCGCGCCTCGAGTATGCGGCGCAGCGCGCCTTCTTCGCGCGTCGTTCCAGCACCCGGTTCCGTCGGGTGAGCGAGCTGCGGTCAGTGCGCCCACGGACGCTGCTGGGCGATTGGTTGGCAAAGC
>JBIKWS010000341.1:0-4971 GCA_044356195.1 Cyanophyceae cyanobacterium | reverse complement strand
CCCTGTCCGATGCCGACGTCGCCTGCCTCCAGCAGCACCTCCGCTCGACACCTTTCCTTCGGTACCTCCTGACCAACATCGAGACCTCCCTCGCCAGCAGCGACCTCGATGTCATGCGCGAGTACGCGCAACTCGTCGTCGATCCCGTCATCCGCGACCGCTTCTGGTCCCGGATCGAGGCCGAGTGGCATCGCACCCACCAAAGCCTCCAACGCCTCTGGGGAACGGAGATCATCCGTCACCGCCCGAAGCTTGGCCGGACGCTCGCCCTCCGCACCGCGCCGTTGCGGACCCTCCACCGCCAGCAGATCCATCTGCTCCAGCGCTGGCGCACCGCCGTCTCCACCGGGGACACCCTCGCTGCCAACGGCGTCCTTCCGGAACTCCTCCTCACCATCAACGCCATCGCCAGCGGCCTGCGCACCACCGGCTGACCGCGGGTTCATCCACCCCGCAACCACGCGTCCAACCAGCGCTCCGCCCCGGGTTCGTCCGCGAACTCCCCGTCCAACTGCGCCTCGAAGCCGGCCCCCAGGATCTCCTTGAACCGCGGCCCCGGCCGGAACCCGCGCGCCACCAGATGCCGACCCAACAGGATCGGCCGCGGTGCCGCCGCGCCCAGCGCCAGCTCCGCCGCCATCGCCCGCAAGGCGCGCACCGACTCCGGTTCGCCGCGCGGCTTGGGCGGCCTTCCCGACACATCCGCCGTCATCACCGCCGCCAACTCCTCGATCGTCGCCGGCTCCAGGCGCCGCGCCAACCGCCGCACCGCCCTCGCACTTGCCGCCTGCAATCGCGCCATGTGGTTCTCGACCAGTGGCGGCACCCGCTCCAGCACCACCGTCGGCACGCGCAACCGGTTCAGGAACTCCACCGCGATCGCTCCGCCCGCCGCCTCGTGTCCCGGCGAAACAATGCGTTCCCGCCCTCCTGAAATCTCGCGTCGCGTGCAGCACACCTTGCCCACGTCATGCAACAGCACGGCCAACGACAGGATCACCCGCGTCCCTGCATCCGCGGATTGCCACGCGGGCAACGCCACCAAGGCATCCATGCAATGCAACGTGTGCGTCCACACGTCTCCCTCCGGATGCCACTCCGGGTCCTGCTCCAATTCCTGGAGGGCCGACAGCTCCGGGTAGAATCCCAGCCACCCGCAATCCGCCAGGAACTGCAACGCCCGCCCCGGGGCCACGCTCCGTGCCGCCCACTTCCACCATTCCTCCCGGATCCGTTCCACCGCCAGTTCCCCCTGACTCGACGCAATCATCCGGCACAACGCCACCGTCGTGGGATCCGGCGTAAGCTCGAAGCGCCCGATGAACTGCATCCCGCGCAAGACGCGCAACGGATCCTCCACGAACGCGCCGCTCGTGTGCCGCAACCGGCGTGCCTTCACATCCGCCAACCCGCCGTGGTGATCCAGCACCCCCCCGGTCCGCGGATCGTACATCAGCGCGTTGATCGTGAAGTCCCGCCGACTCGATGCCTCCGCCGTCGTGATCCCCGGATCAAACTCCACCTCGAAGCCCCGGTGGCCGGGAGCCACCTTCGAATCACGGCGCGGCAACGAGAAGTCGTACTGCTCGCCATCCTTCAACGACAGCTTCACCACCCCGAACGATTTCCCCACCGCATCCGCACGCCCCCAGCGCGACAGCACCCGGTACAACGTCGCGTAATCGATCCCGAACACCTCGATGTCGATGTCCTTCACCGGTTCGCCCAGCAGCGCGTCGCGCACGCACCCGCCCACCAGATAGGCCCGCGACAACTCCGGCGTCTTCGCCAGTACCTCCCTCAGTCTCCCTGGAACCAGTTCCGTCATGCCAACCGCACCGTCCACGGCGTGCCTCCGTTCGGCAACACCCCGTCACCCCCCCTGTCCGCCAGATCCGCGCAATACCACAGCATCCGTGGCAGGTGGAACGGTCCCTTCCACAGCGTTCCTTTCGCCCGCGACGACACCCGACCGTCCCGATGCAGGTACCCGTACCACTCGCCATGCTCGGGATCCGGGAAGTGACGGAAGCTCCACGCGTGAACCTGACGGTACATCGCCGCGTACCGTTCCTCCCCCGTGAGCGACCACGCCAGCAGCGTCGCAATCAGGGTCTCGCAATGCGGCCACCAGAACTTCATGTCGTGCCAGTACTCCTGCACCGGCAATCCCTTCAGGTCCGTGAAGTACAGCAACCCGCCGTGTTCCCGGTCCCAGCCCCGTTCCCACATCCAGTCGAGGATCGTCGTTCCCAACCGGACCAGGCGAGCGTCCTTCCGCAATCGTCCCTCGTGCATCACGAACCACGCGCACTCGATCGCATGCCCCGGGTTCAAGGTGCGCCCGTCGTGATGATCGATCACCCCGCCTTCCGGGGTCACCATCTCCATCAACGCCCGATGCTCCGGCTTCAGGAAATCCCGTTCCACCTCCTCCACGCAACGGTCCACCCACTCGGTGCACGTCGCCCCGCGCACGACCCCATCGCCCAGCAACAACCGCAACTCCTGTGCGGTGACCATCGCGATCATCCGGGCCGCCAGCCCCTTTGAGGGACGCGTCGGCTCCGACTTCGGCGCCATCACGCCCGGTTCAAACGAGTACCGCAGATACGTCGCGAAATGCGCCCACGCTTCCTCGGCCGCGCGTCCCTCGTTTGAAATCCGCGCAAAGGCCGCCGCCCCGACCGCCGCGAACGCCTCGCTGTACACGTACCGACGCATCCGCAACGGCCGTCCGTCCTGCGTGACGCTGAAGTACATCTTCCCGTCCGGCGCATGGCAGTGCTTTCGCGAGAACTCCACGCACGAACGCGCGGCCTCCAGCCACTCGGCGCGCGGTTCGACCGTCCGATGCAGCGTCGCGAACATCCACGCCGCGCGTCCCTGGAACCACACGCTCTTGTCCGTGTCCAGGATCGTCCCATCGCGATCCAGCGAGGTCAGGATCCCGCCGTGCTCGCGATCCATCCCGTGCCGCAGCCAGAACGGCATCACGTCCTCCAGCAGCGTCCGACGATGGAACGTTGCCAACGCCTTCCGTCCTTCCACCGTCGACAGATCCGGGATCATGCGCGCACCCATTCGAAGAAGCCGAGGGTCTCCAATTCCGCGCGCAACTGCGCCTTCTGCGCCGCATCCAGGCTCGTGTTCGGCAACCGCGCCGGTCCCACCGGCACGCCGAGCATTTCCATCACCGCCTTCGCACCGCCCATGTATCCGTAGCGCACCAACAGCTGCACCAGTTGCGCCCCGCGGAACTGTTCCACCCGCGCCGCCTCCAGATCCCCACGGCCAAACGCCGCAAGCAACCGCCGATAGATCGGAGCCGCAAAGTTGAACCCGCTCCCCACCGCACCGCGCGCGCCCATCGCCAGAGCCCCCAGGAAATGTTCATCCACGCCAAAGGGCAGGTCCCATCGCCCGCCCCCCGACCGCAAACAGAACTGGTAGGCCATCAGGTCCGGATTCGTGAACTTCAAACCCGCCAGCGTCGGGATCTTATCGGGAGCCTTCTCCAGGAAATCCACCATCGGGAAGCTCACGCCCGTCAGCGCCGGGATGTCGTAGTAATAGAACGGGGTCGCCGGGGCCGCCGACGCCACCTCGGCGCAACAGGCGATCAGCACGTCCAGCGAACGCGGCTTGAAGTAACTCGGTGCCAGCGCCGAGATCGCCACCGCCCCCACCGATTCCGCATGCCCCGCCAGCGCCCGCGAATCCGCGATGCAGTTCGCGCCCACGTGCACCACCAATCCGAGTCCCGTGCCCGGCACCACCTCGCTCCACCGCTGCGTCAGCAACCGACGTTCCTCCACTGTCAGCGAGGCGCTCTCACCGGTCGTCCCCCCGACGAACACAAACCCCACGCCTCCCGCCTTCAGGTGTTCCGCCTGACGCTCCACCACCGCCAGGTCCATCGAACCATCCGCGCGGAACGGCGTATGCGTCGCCGCCACCAACCCATGCAATCGTCGGGAATTCATCGTAAGCAGGCCGCCACGCTATCCCCACACCCGCCCCATGGGGGAAGTTTGAAGTTCGAAGTTTGAAGGCCGCGTGCCCCCACGCGGCGCATCCTTAACTCGGTAGGAAAGTTTGAAGCTTCAGGTTTGAAGTCCTCCGGAACGGGGAGGCGACGTCCTCGTCGCCGTTCCAACACCCCTCCCACGGCGATGAGGACATCGCCACCCCGAAACCAGCCCCCACATAGCAGACAAGTTCACGAGGCTGTGGATGGAGAGTCCCCGCCCCCCCTTAAAACTTCAAACTTCCAACTCCCCCCTGCCCCACCCCGGTTTCCCGGTTGATTCCCCGCGTCGGACAAAGCCCACTCACCCCGTGAAATCGACCCTGCTCCGGATGGTTCCGTGGATGATCCCGATGGCCCTCGCAGCTGCCACGCCTTCATGGCCCGGATACCGCGGCCCCAACAGCGCCGGCACCGCGGCCGACGCCCAGCCCCCAACCAGGATCGGCCCCAAGGAAAACGTGGCCTGGTCCGTCGAGGTGCCGCCCTCTCCCTCGTCCCCGACCGTCTGGGGCGACCGCCTGTTCCTCACCACCTTCAACGCCGGCGCACTCGAGACCCGCGCCTACGCCACCGCCGACGGCAAGCTCCTGTGGTCCCGAGGTATCACCCCGGAGAAGTTCGAGGAGTACCACCTCACCGAAGGCAGCCCCGCCGCCGGAACCGCCGTCACCGATGGCCATGTCGTCGCCAGTTACTTCGGTTCCTTCGGCGTCATCGTCCACGACCTCGACGGACGCGAACTCTGGCGTCATCGACTGCCGGTCGCCGAAACCGCCGGCAACTTCGGCTCCGGTTCCTCCCCTTTGATCCACGAGGGACGCGTGATCGTGAACCGCGACCACATCACCGGGTCCTCGATCCTCGCCTTCGATTCGAAGACCGGGAAGAAGCTGTGGGAAACCGCCCGCCCCGACCGCGTCACCAGTTACGGCACACCG
>JBIKWS010000340.1:0-4980 GCA_044356195.1 Cyanophyceae cyanobacterium | reverse complement strand
AGGGATGGAAGCCCGGCCAGGAACGGAACCGCTGCCGCGGCCAAACCCAGGTCGCGCACGAACCCGCGCCGATCCAACCTTTGCTTCTTCAGGACATTCATCGCTTCGTCTCCTTTCCTTCGGTCAATCCCGCCACCGCAATCTCGATCCACAAGCGTTGGATGTGATGCAAGTCCCGGAGGAACTGCGCATCCAACCGGCCCAGGAGGTCCGGCGCAAACGCCATGGGCGCCTGCTTCCACGTGTGTTGGAAAAGCTGCTTCACGAAGGCACGCCGCGCCTCCGGACTCTCGGCCGCATGGTTGGCCACATCGCGCGCCCCGGACAATCGGACCACCTGGCCGTCTGCGGTCGTGTACTCGGCATTGGCGTTCACCGGCTTGGCGTTGTCGACCGTCCGGAACCGCCCCACGGCATCGAAGTGTTCCAGGCTGAACCCGAGCGGATTGATGGTCGCGTGGCATCCCATGCAGCTCGCCTTGCCTGTCAGTTCGGTGACCTTCTCCCGCATCGTCAGCGATGGGTCGAAGCGGTCATCCATGAACTCGATGGCCATCGGTGGCGGGCGCAACGTCCGCCCCAGAACGTTCCGTGTCAGGAACACGCCGCGATGGATCGGCGACGAACTCCGGTGATACGAGAACGCCGCGAGTAGCAATGGATGAGTCAACACACCCGCCCGTTGTGAGGCGTCGAACTTCACCGGAACAAATCCCGCATCGCCGGGGACCTTCGCTCCGTAGAACGCCGCCAACCGCGGGTTCAGGTACAGGTAATCCGCCTGCAACAACTCCCGGTAATCCGAGCGCTCGCTCCACACCACATGCTCCAGGAAGGTTTCGAGCGACCAGCGCAGATCCGACACCACCGTCTCGTCGAATCCGGGATAGGTCTTCGGATCCTTCGAGATGTCGGTGGCCTCCTCCAGCTTGAGCCAGTGATGGAAGAAGCCGGTGAGCTTCGCCCGTGCGCGAGGGTCCGAAAGCATCCGTGTGGCCTGTGTACGGATCTGGTCGGCCGTCTTCAACTGGCCTTCCAGTGCTGCCGTCCGGAGAGCTTCATCCGGCAGCGAATCCCAGAGGGCCAGGGCCAACTGGCCTGCGACCGCCGCGTCATCGCGTCGTCCATCCAGTCCCGGGTACAGGAACTCCGGAGAGGTCAGGATGCGTAGGACCGCACGCTTCAAGGCCGTCTCGGGAGCCACGCCTTTCGCGAAGAAGCCATCCACCACGGACGCACGTTCCTTGGCCGACAGGGGGCGCCGCAACGCCCGTTCGGCCAGCGTTCCCGCGAATCCCTTCAGCGCCGCAACACGGTTCGTCGCGCCTTCGTGCGAACCCGTCACCGAGCCCAGTCTTCCTTCGATCACTCCCGCCACTTCGACCGCTGCCCGCGACACGGCGTCGAGCCACGCCTTCGAAACCGCGGTGCCGCGCGCATATCCATGGCTTGAATCGTCCGCAGGAAAGGGCGTGGACACCACCACCCACGACGTCGACACGTTGGTGGAAAGCACCTGCGGCGGAACCACGGCCCACGCCCCGTGCGGCGGACGCCATTCCAGTCGCACCGACGCATTCGTCTCCTTGAACTTGAAGAAGTCCACGCGCAGCGGATAGCTGCGTCCGCCCAGCAACGGTACGGCTGCGGTTGCCTCGCGCATCTGGCCACCCGAGCTCACCCAGAGGTCGATTGTCGCGTTCTGCCGTTTTGCGTCGCTGTCGTCCCGGCGATTCGCATCGCCCGACGCGAGGTCGGAGTTCACGTACAGGCGCGCCCCGTTCGGCGTGCGTAATCGGAATTCATAGGTGCCGCTCTCCGGAGCCCACAGCGAACCCGACCACGCCACCGAGAACTGGTCGGCGGTGATGTCATCGGTGGGACTGTTGGTGCCGTAGTCGACATCGACGAAGGCATCGGTGCGCTTCAGTGCGCTCCGCTCCTTCTTGTTCATCCCCTTGGACTGCCAGTACTCGGCGTTCAACCCGCCGGTGGGTGTGGCCTGTTTCACCTTGCCGAACCCGGCGAGCAGATCCGCCACCGACTCCTGAAATTGCCGGTGCGTCAGCCGCTGGAGTTCCTTCCGGACCGGGACCAGTTTCGCCCGCGCTTCCGGGGAATAGAACGCGTCGTGAATGTACGCGGCGACCGCGGCCGAATCCTCCGCCGAACACGACCCCGGGTCATCCTCCGGCATCGTCCGCTGGATGTAGGTCGCCAGCGCTTCCACCGACCGATCCCCCGTCAACGGTTCGTCGTGCTTGCGCGCCACGCCCTCGCCCTTGGGACCGTGGCATCGGACACAATCCTGTCGATAGACCGCAGCCCCGCGCTTCAGCAGTGCCGGATCCGGAGCCGCGGCACAACCCACGGAGAGCCCCATCAGGCAGATCGCCAACCGGAACAAGGAATGTGTTCGTGCGCTCATGACCGTTCCCAACTGGCCCACTCTATCCCAACCGCCATAAAGGCCAAGGGGGCGTTTCCACGACGATATTGGACACGGGAACGGGGTGGCGACGTCCCCGTCGCCCGGCCAAAGCCTCTCCCCAAGGCGCTGAAGACATCGCCGTTCCTCCGACCATCGTCCGATACCCTCATGTCGGCTCTGGGGTCATACAGGACTGGCACCTGCGGGAAGCATTTCCTCCCGCATCGCCAACACCGCACATGAGCACCTCCGGTCCCGCGCCCGTTTCCAGAACCTTCGACGCCCGCGTCGCTGAGCTTGGTTTCACCCTTCCGTTGCCACCGGACTGGATCAGCCACGAATTGCCCTCGGAGGAACCGGATTTCGGCAACCCGACATTGCTGGTTCCGCTGGCGGTGGTCACTGCGCCGCATTCGGCCCTGATCTTCGCGATCGCTGCGCGACCCGCCTATGAAGATGGATCCCTCCACGACTGGGCCCGCTATCTCCTCGAGCACAACGGACTGACGCCGCGCACGCTCGGCATCCACGCCGTCGGGACGTTGCCGGCGATCGTCGGCGAAGCGGTGCAACCTTCCGACATGGGGCCGATGGTCGTTCGGTTTGCGTTCTGCGAGGACGGACGTCGCCTCCTCAACCTCACGCTGACCGCGCCCGAGATGCTGGCGGGCACCGTTCAGGGATTGTGGTTCGAGATCCTTTCGCAGTTCGTCCTCACAACACCCCGGGGACCGACCGTCCCGGTGATGTCGGGAACGCCTGTGGGCAACGTTGAAGCTCCGGAATCGCCTGCCGCCGCGGTGGCGGCAGCCAAGGCGGCGGCCTTGGTCGAGGAAGCCCGGGCAGCGGCGGCCAAGGCGGCGGCGCAGATCGGACAAGTTCCCGTGGAATCGCCCATCACCCGAAGCCGATCGCCGGACGCCCCGACCACGTTCCGCAGTCACGCCCTCGCGGATTCGCCGGCCACCCTCGATCCGGAACATCCCATCAACGCCAACCTCCGCGAACGCGGGATCGGGCTCACTCCGAACCTGCTGGCCGTGGATGCCGCGGATTGCCGTGCCACCCTTGGCTCCGGTGCGCTGGGATCGGTCATGGACGTCCCGTTCGGATGGCACGTCCTCGACGACGGAGCCCGCACGCTCCTGCTGGATCCCTCCAACGAGGTCCAGATCCATATCGAACTCGTCCCGCGTGATGACCGCGACAACGGCACCATTCTCGATGCCTACGAATCCGAAGCCACGGATGCCTATCCGTGCCCGCGGTTCGCACGCCACACCGAGGGCGAAATCTTCGGATTGGCCGTCAGCGGAATCCACACCGGCAACGAAGCCATTGAACAGGTCCATCTCTTCCGGGAACTACGACCCGACGGAATGATGATCCGTGCACGCATCACCTCCACGCCCGGACGGGTGGACGCGTCCACGAATCTTGCGGAACAGATCCTCCGGAGCGCGCGCCATGGGATCCCTTCGGAGCCCGAGGACGAGGAGATGGCGGGGGCCGGCGCTGAGATGTCCGAGGAAGTGCCCGCGCCGAGCATCCCAACTCCCGAACGGCCGCCCGCATGGTTCCTCCGGGCCCAGCAACTCGAGGAGGCCGGGGAGATCGAGGCCGCCGAACGGCTCATCAAGGATTCCATTCCGAACGCCTGGTATGCTCACGCCATCGCCGATCTCCACCGCGATCGCATGTTCCGATTCCAGAAGGCTGGGGACCTCGTCGCTGCCCGCGCCGCCCGCAAGGCCGCTGTCGATTGGATTGGTACGTTCACCACCTTTGCCACCAGCGGCGGGGAAGGGGCCGCCTTCTCGTACGACCGCGACCTGTTCCTCGCGGCACTCCCCGAGGTCTAGCCCCGCGGGTGAGACCGGTTGACCAACGATTCACAACGGCGAGATCACATGCTCGATCGCGCTTTGCACCCATTGCTGGATTCCCGAGTCTCGAATCTTCGCCCCCCTGCCGGGTGAGGGCACCCGGCCTTCAGCCGAAGAACTCCCGAATGCAGGCCGCGTGCCCCCACGCGGCGGCACCCGGCAACACCAATATTCCCGGATGAATTTCCCCGCCTCCCGCGTATCGTCTCCGAATCATGTCGCTGCGTCGTCGCTCCGAGGAACTCTTCGCCGAAGCCCTCCGCCATACTCCGGGCGGCGTGAATTCCCCGGTTCGTGCCTTCCGGGCCGTCGGCGGGCAACCCTTCTTCGTGCAGTCCGCCCGTGGCTCGCGTCTCACCGACGTCGATGGCAACGAACTGATCGACTATGTGCTCACGTGGGGACCCGCGATCCTGGGCCATGCCCACCCGCGCGTGATCGAGGCGGTCCAGGCCGCTGCCGCGCGCGGTACCAGCTTCGGAATTCCCAACCCCGCGGAAGTGGAACTCGCCGCCCTCGTGAAATCGTGGGTGCCCGGCATCGACAAGGTCCGCTTCTGCAATTCCGGCACCGAAGCCTGCATGTCCGCCATCCGGTTGGCCCGTGGCTTCACCCGGCGCGACCGCATCCTCAAGTTCGACGGCTGTTACCACGGTCACGCCG
>JBIKWS010000339.1:0-4981 GCA_044356195.1 Cyanophyceae cyanobacterium | reverse complement strand
GACCCTCCATTTCAACACCCGTGTAGGCGGCACGGGCTCCAGGCCGCGTCCGCAGCGCCTTCACCAGGGTTTCCAGATGATCCGGCTTCCAAACGTCGTCATCGTCCAGAAAGGCCACCCACTCACCAACCACCGTCTCCAACCCCGCATTCCCGGCACCTCCACGCCCTCGGTTGCGCTCCAACGTGACCAGGTCCAATCGCTCGACCCCGGCTCGAAAGCCCTCGACCACACCAGCGACGTCCACACCGCCATCATTGACCACCACCACCTGGATCCGTGGATGGCCTTGGCATAACACGGACTGCAACGCACGCGCCAGGGACTCCGGTCGGTTCACCGTCCTTAGGATCACCGAAACCAGCGGCGGATCCCCGACCAGCGACGGAACCAGCATTCCCTGCAGACCTCCGATCAACTCGGCGGTCAACGTCGTCAGCCCCCGCCCTTCATACACATGGAAGCCTTCAGCATGCGCCCCAGGCGTTCCAAGTGTGTATCCTCGGACGATCGAAATCCCATCCGCAACGGCATCATACGGCCGGATCAACAGTTGGCTGCGATAAGACCCGATCAGCTTCCGTCGCTCCCCGAGAACCTCGGTGATCCGGATCAATCGGTTGACGGGAGACCCATTCCCCAGGCCATAGGCCCACGCCTCCACGGCCACGCCGCTGCCGAGGATTCCTGCCCAGACGATCTCCGCTGCGGCCCGGTGATCCGGATGGAAATCCAGCCTGCTCGGAAAGAAAACCGTCCCGGGGACGATCTCGCGAACCAGGGCGGCCACCCGGTCTGCAAGCTCTGGCTCTGCCGCCAATTCCCCATCTGCCAGCCTCCAGAACTCCGGCTTCGGAATCCCCATCCCATCCGCGACCTCCATCGCCTCGCGCTCACGGACCTCCCGCAACGCCATGTCCCGTTCATCCGTGGGTCCACCACGTGTGCCATCGGTCAGAATCACCCACCGGATCAGCACGCCCGCGCGCGCGCCACGCAACAGGGTGCCTCCCATCCCAACGCACTCATCGTCGGCATGAGCCGAGAAGACCAGCCAAGGGCCGGGCGGAAGCGGGCTCTCGCGGTTGGGGACAGTCTGTTCTCCACGCTCCCTCATTTTCATCAGGGTGCCTCCGGTGAACGCCGGATCCAACGAAACACCTTTCCGACCTGACGGAAATCACGGGCGCTCCCAAGTCGGAGATAGCCCGCGTCCACCGGCATGTCCTTCACCACACCGGCTGGCAGGCAGGCACGGGCCCCCTGCCCGCGCCACGTACAGGCAGGCATCAGCAGGGGATGGGTGCTGAACTCCACCACCCAATCGTCCCGCCATTCTACAGGAACGTCGACCCCCGCTTCCAGGTCCGCCCTTTCGTACGGTTTCACGGAAGCCCTCCCAGGGTACAGGGACGACCACGCACGCCAGAGCCGCAGCCGCCAGTTCAACCCAAAGTGCTTCGCGCGGTAGCGTCGGCCAGACTCCAGCTCCATCCGGCTCTTGAACCCCGGCTCCGGATGCCGGGTTCCGTACGCCAGATGGACCGCTCTCGATGCCGGAACAACCCAACTTTCGTAACCTCCTGACGCCATCCGGCGGGCCAGGTCCGCATCCTCGTAATACATGAAGAACGCAGGATCGAATAACCCACCCGATGCATCCACCGCCTTGCGCCGCAGCAGCACGTGTCCTCCCGGAATGCCGTCCACCCGGTACGGAGACTCCGAGACCCATCCGAAAATGTGGCGCATCCGCCATCCTCGCGCACGGCGCCTCAAAAACCCCCATGAGGCCCGAACCTCGGGTTCCGCCATCAACTCGTGCCACCATTCGGGAACCAGCAGGTCGGGCATCCGGACGATCCCGTCCGGATCCAGACTCGCGCGCGGCGAGACGGCTCCCACCCTTGGATGGCTTGCCAGATGCCGCACCAGCAATGTGACCGATCCCGGCTGGAAATAGGCGTCCGGGTTGAGGAGCAGGAAACCCTCTGCCCGGGTCCGCCCGTAAACCAGGTTGCAGGCCGCTCCGAATCCAATGTTGGAAGGCGCCACCACCAACCGGCTTCCGGTCGGAAGTCGCTCCCTCAGGAACTTGGACTCCACCGGATCCTCACTGTTGTCGACCACCCACACCCGGTCGGCGCCCACTTCCCCAACCACCGATTCCGCGGCCCGCACGCAGCCCGCTCCCAACCGGTAGTTCACGATGACCACATCGACATCCATGCCATTCCTACCCCTTAAACATGGTCAATGTCGCCCGCGGTGAGCCACCACTGTCCCTCCCAGGTCGGATCCGGCTTCCTTCGGCTCGCTCCTGAAGTCACGGACACAGGCATCCGGGGCTCCATGCTGTCTGGGGCCGGCAAGCGCGCCGCGCCAACCGCGTGTCCTTCCATCATCCACAGGGCCGCATACGCCGCGCCCACTTCAGATGCATGGAACCGGGCCCACGCAACCAGGTGCGAGAGCGATTCCAACCGACCGATGACATCCATCAACAAAAGTCGCTCCCCATCGACCCGGAACACGAGAAGTCCAATCGGCCTCCGGAGCCACCCAGCCCGGACCAATCGCAGGCAGTACCTGTTCGACGGATGCTCCAGGTAACGCCACCGAACGTACGCTGCCGTCCGCTCCCCGATGAGATCCTCCGCCTGCTCGTTGCACATCACTCCCCACAGGTCGTCGACCTCCGCCGCGTCTCGCGGAAGCACCAATGGCTTCGAGTCTCCGGATGGCCGGGAGCCCCCTTGGGCGCTCCATCGATATTCCACCATGCGCCCAACGGCATGCTGCAAGCCCTGGCGCCGGCCCAATCGGAGTGTCTCAACCCGGGGGAACCCAAAGATCCGGTCGAGGCCGGGCCCGGGCCCACCTACCCCAAAGACCAGCAAGGCGAGGAGCCGGTACTGCAGCCCCAACAGCCCACCCCGATGATCCGGGCGCACCATCACATCCCCCATCTGCGCCAACTCCAGACGCCTGCCTTCCCACCACACGCGCCGCCGCATCATCCCGACGTGGCCCACGAGTTCCCCACGCGACCACGCACCCAATCCCCATCCACGCTGCCCGCCATAGCGCCACTGGTACAACGGGACATCAAACCCCGCATCGAACACCACGCCATGCAACCGGCAGACTTCCCCCGCGTCAGACGGTAGCACCCACCGGATGACGACGCCCTGCTCGTCATCCCGGATCCAGACGTCGCCCTCCCGCTTCACCGGATCCGACTTCTCTTGCTGGAATCCAGCCGCCCGCATGAGTACCTCCATGGACGGCACTGCGCGCGTGGACTCCGGCAATCGGACCCGCTGACCTGAAACCGCGGATTGCGCCCAGCCAAGGATAGTCGTCAGGGGCTCCAGTCCCCCACCCGGCTCGCCGGGTATCCCATGCTCGGTGGCTGCGCTCACGTCGTTGTCCTCTCCATTACGGCGGGGGCAAACGACCGGACCAGCAACCAACCCAGAAGGAGTGAGGTGGCCGACGCGCCGAATCCCAGGATCAGGGAATTCACCGACGCCGATTCCCCACTCAGGACCATCAACGCGCGCCCCTGACTCAGCAGTGGGCTGAACGGATTGAACTTCGAGATCACGGCCAGACCGTGACCGCTGTTGCCGGGCCAGAAGACCGGGGCCGAGGCAAACAGCACCAACGGGGCAAAGCGGGCTGCCTGACGGCAGTCCGGGCTGAGGGCGACCCAGGGAGCCATGAGCAACCCCAGCCCACTTCCAGCCACGCCAAGGCCAAGAAACCCAGCCAACGCAGCAAAAATCCCCCAAGCGGGACCGCTCCCCCACCAGACCACCAGCCCAACCGCCACCCCCCAGCGCAACAGCGCACCTACCAGCACCTCGCCAAGGCCCGCCAACACCAGGGATTCCACCTGCACCGGACGCCGCTGAAACCAGACCCGTGCCTGCGCGAAGATTTCCGCCTGGGCCGAAAAACCTTCGGTCAACCCCTGAACGAGAAGCACCCCAAGGGCGACAAACAGCGGAGCCGGGATCCCATCGACAGACTCGTGCACGACCCGCGCGCGCATGCCGGTGAAAAGGAAGGCCGCCGACGTGAGCGCCGGCGCCAGCACCCAGCAGAAGCCAAGGACCGAATGCCGGTATCGTGCCGCCAACCGCGCCCGGATAAGACACGCCGCAAACGCACTCCCCTGCCTGAGATCCCCGGTCAGGACCCGGAACGCACTCCGCCAGCGACTCAATCCTTGGTCGGGGCTCATCGTGCGATCGCTGGGTCCCGGATGCATGGCGTTCAGGGTTGAGGACGAGGCTACGCCTCCACCGGAATGCGGTCGACTCCGAGGTAAGGCCGGAGCGGTTCCGGCACGAGCACCGAGCCATCCGCCTGTTGGTGCGTCTCGATCAGCGCGACGAACAACCTCGCCAGCGCGGTACCGCTGCCGTTGAGGATGTGCGGGAACCGGTTGTCCCCGCTTTCGGTCTTGTAACGCATGTTCATCCGACGCGACTGGTAGTCCTCGCAGTTCGAGCAGCTCGAAACCTCCAGGAACTGGTTCTGGCCAGGTGCCCAGACCTCGATGTCATACGTCTTCGCCGACGCAAATCCCATGTCACCCGTACACAGATTGATCACGCGATAGTGGAGCCCGAGCCGTTGGAGCACGGTCTCCGCATTGCGGACCATCGCCTCCAGTTCCTCATACCCGATCTCAGGCGGGACGATCTTGATGAGTTCCACCTTGTCGAACTGGTGCACCCGGATCATCCCTCGCGTGCCCAGCCCCGCGGCCCCCGCCTCCGCTCGGAAACAGGGCGAATAAGCCACATACCGGATCGGCAACTGCTTCTCCGCCAGGATCTCCTCCCGGTGGATGTTCGCCACCGGTGCCTCCGCCGTCGGCAGGAGGTAGAGCTTGCCCATCGTCGAGGAATCCAGCCCTTCCTGCACCGCGTACGCCTGGTCCCGGAACTTGGGGAACTGGCCGACA
>JBIKWS010000337.1:0-4986 GCA_044356195.1 Cyanophyceae cyanobacterium | reverse complement strand
GTTCGACCCGATGGAGAGCCCCGAGCCATTCACCCCACGAACCCGGTAAGCGTACTCGTTGCCCACGGTCACCGCGGAATCCACGTAACCGACCGCATCCGCGCCGAGGATCGCTGCGAGCACCCACGCTCCCCCTTCTTCCGATCGTTCGACCACGTGATGCACCGCGGACAGATCCCCGCGTACCCACGAAAGTGTGACGTCCGTGGCCGTTGCCTGGGCAATCCCAAGACCGGTCGGCGCGGCCGGCACCGTCTGTCCCGGAACGTTCCGGAAACCGGACACAATCAACCCGTTCAGACCGATCGCCCGCGCATTGTCGGCCGCATTCTCCGGGTCCAGCGCTTCATCGACCCCCAACGGAATCCCCGCATAGCTCAACCGGGGATTCGAAAAGTAATTGATCCGGATCGCGCTCCCACAGGCGTAGGCCATCACCGTCCGGAACATCGGCGCGTTGGTGGAACACTGACGCCAGCCATACGCGAAGGGATAGGAGGTCGGCCCGGCCGCATCCGGCCGGTCATGATGACACCCGAGGTTGTGACCCCACTCATGGATCAGGCTCAGCGACGCCAGACAGCCGGAGTAAACCACCGAGAAGGCGTTCGCCTCGAATCCCGCCGACGGCACCGACATCAGGTACGCGAGCCCGCAACTCGACGTGTCCTCGTCCACCAGCGTCACAAGGTCGGCCCCGACCTGATCCCGCAGCGCATGCACTTCGTCCATCAATCCGTCCGTCTTCCGCTGCAGCGCCGCCAATGCCCCACCCATCGATCCCGTCTCGACGTAGGCCACCTCACCCAGGTGCACCAGGGAGAACCGCATCGGAATCTGGCTGTTGGCCATCGATGCGTTCGCATCCGCCACCGCCTGCAGGATCTTCGCCTCGATGCCCGCAACGCCGTACCGAACCCGGGATGCCGGCGTGTACAGCAACATCACATCCACCACGCGCACCCCGCAGTCGCCCTCATCCAGCACCGGTGTCGCACGACGCCGCGCTCCACCTTCCACCGCAATCGTATCCGTTCCCATCACCGAGCTCTGGCTCTCCCGGTGCTGGATCGCCACATAGCCACCCTTCGCCAGCGGCTGGATCTCGTAGAGTTCGTTGCCCGTCGTCATGGCCCGGTCAATCACGCCGGAAACCACCCCACGACGCGCCGCGAACGTCACACGGCTCAACGGCTCTCCCACCACCCGTCCATTCCAGACCCGGTCTCCGCCGGGCAGCTCGGTCGTCCCATCCCGCTCCACCCGGAATGTCTGACCGGGAAACAGCGTCACCTCGAAAACCGCCTCCGACAGCATCGTCGGATCCACCGCCACGCCCTGCACGCGGCCCTTCATCGCCTCGCGCGGCACAGCGCGGGTACCGGACTTGGCGAGAGGCCGAACCCTCTCCGCGGCTTCCATCGTCACCCCACCTGCCAAAGCCAACCCCATCGCCGCCATGATCCACGCCTTCGTCCAGCTCCTCGCATTGCCCTTCATCATCAGTCCTCCGTGGTCTGCTGGAAGCTGCACTCCGGTGAACCATCCACCAGAACCCTACAGCCGCCGCAACTCACGGAGTAATGGAAACCATTACTTTTGTGTCAGTCCAAAGCTATCCATTGGGTAATTTATGCCCCGCATGATGTTGAATGTTATTATATTACCTAACACTGGTAACCAGAGTTACCCAAACTTCAGGTACACGACCCCGGCATAAGGTTGGAAATAAGTTTGTATCCAATTCATCATCAACAGACAGAAGCACTGGATTTACCCTCGTCCGACCACCTGGGAATCGAATCCCCCAAACGGGTTACCAACCCTTTTGTTGCCGATTCAATACCTATCCAACGACAGGTATTCCAACGGCCGGCCACAGTTCTTCCGGCATCGGACTTGAAGGAATCCGTACGTGGATACACTACAGACCGCACCCACCCCTTGCCCGAAGGTCTTTCCACCGAGGGCCAAGGCCACACCACGGTAAGGGCCCGCAGGATCCATCACCCCCGGACTCGGACTTGAACGCTCCGCCGGTCTCCTGCATCCCTTTCCTGATGACAACGTGGAACGGAATCCTCCTGGCGGGCTGCGTGGCGCTGGCCTTGGCACCAAACCTTTCAGCCGAGGACTGGGCCCGATGGCGCGGTCCCCGCAACGACGGCATCTCCACCGAGAAGGGCTGGAAATCCACCTGGCCGGCCGACGGCCCGAAGATCGCGTGGAAGGCGAAGGTGGGTCTGGGCTACTCGTCCATCGTGGTCGGTGCCGGACGCGCCTACACCCTCGGTCACGCCGATGAGAAGGACACGATCTTCTGTTTCGATGCCGTCACGGGGAAGGAAGTCTGGAAGCACTCCTTCGACGCCGAACTCGGCGACAAGTACTTCGACGGCGGCACCACCGGCACACCCACGCTGGTCGGTGACAAGCTCTACGCCTTGAACCGTTGGGGCGAGGCCTTCTGCCTCGACGCCGCCACCGGAAAGGTCGTCTGGCACCGCAATGTCCAGGAAACCACCAGTGCCCAGGTACCCGACTGGGGTTTCACCGGCGCTCCCGTGGTCACCAACGGCCGCGTGTATCTCAACGTCGGTGAGGCGGGCCTCGCCCTCGATGCCGGCACCGGAGCCGTCGTCTGGAAGTCGTCTACCAAGAGCGCCGGCTATTCGACTCCGTTCGCCATGGGGACCGGTGAAAGCTCCGTGCTCATCCTTGGCAACACCGACGCCTACGTCGCCATCCGTCCTTCCGACGGCAAGGAGGCCTGGCGGGTCAAGTGGACCACGCAGTATGGTGTGAACGCCGCCGACCCGATCCTCGAGGGCGATCGCCTCTTCATTTCCTCGGGCTACGGCAAGGGTTCGGCGCTGTTCAAGCTCGGCGCGGGTGAGCCGGAAATGCTATGGAAGTCGAAGGCTCTCCGTTCCCAGATGAACGCTGCTGTCCTCTTCGAAGGACACCTTTACGGGGTGGACGGCGACACCACCGAGAAGGCTTCCCTCAAGTGCCTCGATTTCGCCACGGGCAAGGAGAAGTGGAGCCAGCCCGGGTTTGGTTCGGGCGGCGTCATGATCGCCGATCGCCAACTGATCGCCCTCAACGGCACCGGTGAACTCAGCATCGCTCCCGCCTCCCCCGAGGGATTCAAGCCCACCGCCCACGCGCAGGTCCTCGGCGGCAAGACCTGGACCGCCCCGGTCCTTTCCGGCGGCCTGATCTACTGCCGCAACTCCCGTGGCGAGATCGTCGCGGTCGACGTCCGCTGAACCCGCCGCAGCTGTGCCACGGGGCATCGAAGTCCTCTCCTCCTTGGAAAGTGCTTCGGCGCGGCAACGAGGACGTCGCCACCCCGTGCATTGAGCAGTCCCTGCCCCATCTGTGGAATCGGTGAAATCTGTGGACCCTCCTCCCGATTCCCTGATCTGTGGAATCGGTGAAATCTGTGGACCCCTGCTGCTGCTTCCCCCCCATCGGTGGAATCCGCAGAACTCCAGACTTGCCCCCCACCCTCCTTTCCGGTTGAACCACACGGTTGCCTACCTGGCTTTCAACGATCCTTCTCGGCCTCATTGAGGGCATCACCGAGTTCCTGCCTGTTTCCTCCACGGGACACCTCCTGCTGGCGGAGCATTGGCTCGGGCATCGATCGGAGCTTTTCAACGTCGTCATCCAGTCCGGCGCGGTGCTCGCGGTGCTCACCGTCTTCCTGCGGCGTGTGACGGACCTTTTCGTGAACTGGCGCAAGCCGGAGAACCAGGACTACCTCTTCAAGCTCGCCGGGGCCTTCCTGATCACGGCCGTCGGCGGGCTGGCGATGAAGAAGGCCGGCCTCGAACTCCAGGCGGATCCGGCCCCGGTGGCGTGGGCCACGCTGATCGGCGGGTTCCTGTTCCTGGCGGTCGAATACGCCTTCAAGGACCGCAAGCCCTCCGAGAACGTCACCTGGACCATCGCCATTGCGGTGGGTCTCGCGCAGTTGGTGGCAGCCGCCTTCCCGGGCACCTCCCGTTCCGGATCCACCATCCTCTTCGCCCTGGCGCTTGGGCTTTCCCGACCTGCCGCCACCGAGTTCGCGTTCCTGCTGGGCATCCCCACGCTGCTGGCGGCCGGGGCCAAGGAAATCTGGGACTTCACCTCCGAATCCAAGCCACACGAGCCCTGGTCGATGATCCTGCTCGCCGGTGGGGTGGCCGCGCTGTCCGCCTTCGTCGTCGTCCGCTGGCTCCTCGCCTACGTCCGTTCCCACAAGTTCACCGGGTTCGCCATCTACCGGATCCTCCTCGGCACCGCGATCCTGCTGCTCGTCCGAAAGTAACGGCCGCCCCGCGCTGTAGGCCGGGTACCCTCACATGGCGCTTTCCCGATGCCCCATCTGGCACCTGGAAACTGGGAACTTCGAACTCCCTCCCTTCACCCCCTCAACCGCCTCCAGCGCGCGTAGAACAGCACGAACACCGCCGGGCCGAAGGCCAGCAACATCACGGTGAACCCCATCGTCAGGCCGAAGAACGTCAGAACCCCCGCGCAACATTCGGTCCGGCCACGGGCCACGATGTGGGTCGGGACCGCCACCAGCAGCTCCAGGACGCTGCCGCGCAACATCCATTGCTGCTGACGTTGCATCAACGCGCGCGGATCCATCCGTCCGCTCCAGCGCCAGAACACCGCCGTCCAGACTCCCCACATCAGGAGCGGCAACCCGACCCAGAGCAGGCTCCACTCCGGCAGATCGATTTCCAGCGACAGGACCAACTCCATCAGGCTCAGGATCCCCCCCATCAGCACGCACCCCATCCAGAATCCCGTCGCCAGGATGGGCAGCCACAGCCCGCTGCGGGACACCGGCCGCCCCACCTGCAGCCGCACAGGGACGCGGATCAGCAGGAACTGGCTGATCAGGACCACACCCACGAACAGCGGGAACGGCACGTTAAGGAAGAACTCCCACGGCATCCGTTCGATCTGCCGAAGCTGGGGGAA
>JBIKWS010000336.1:0-4989 GCA_044356195.1 Cyanophyceae cyanobacterium | reverse complement strand
TCAAGAACTTCAAGGAAGCATTCTGCGCCTACCACCGGTGCTCGGAGGCGGCTTACACGCGCAAGGCGTTGTTTCAGGGTATACCCTTTTACCTCCGTCCGTTCGCCTACCCCATCTATCTGTTCAACCGTTCCTTTTTCGCGATCGACATTGGAATTCTGGACAACCTTGCCGAAGCCCGGAGCGAAGAGGAGTTCACAGGCGTTCTGGATGAGTTGTCCGCGACCAGTCGGGTGGAACGATCGATACGCCGGGGTGTGATCGGGATCCGCCTCTCCGGGACTTGCCTGATGTCGGAATGGGACCAGGTGGCCAAGTACGTGCGCCCTCCTGCGTCCAAGGCCGGCGAAGTGGGGCGGGTGACGCCTCGGACAACCATCGAGCGGCCGGTGGCTTCGGAAGCAATCTCGCGTGAGGCACCTTTGCCGGCGGTGGTTGCCCGGCGATTGCACCGTGCGGCGACGGATGTGACGACCGGGAAGTCGATGGACCAGGCCGCGCTGGACGCGGGGTTGGCCGGTGAAGCCGAGTTCCGGAAGTTGTTGTCGCAGCACTGCGGCAATGACCCCGCGTTGCGATGGCTCAATAACCAACTGGAGCAGTCGGTGCGCATCCGTGAGTTGGAGAACGAGGTAGCCGGGTTGCGGGCGGTTCTTGGAGAACGGGATCTTCTGATCCGCGAACTTCGAGGGGGTGGCTCTCCACCACACGGTTCAGGTTGAACGCTGCGGGCCTTTTTCGGTCCACGGATTTCAGATTTCACAGAATCCTGGCCTGATGGCTCGCTTACGGGAGGGCTGTGGGTTGTGGGATTCCGGACAAACTGATTCATCGAGAGCACCATGAAACGAATGAGTCTTGGAGTAGCTTGGATGGCCCTGTCCTTTCTTGCTTTCGTGGAGCTCCTGTTGGCGATGCCGGTTGCCTGGTGGTTATACGCTTCACTCGTGCCGCTGTTTGTCTTTGGCCTTCACGAGAAAGCTCCTTTGCGGGAGCAGCGGGTCGGGATGAAGCATTTCGGTGTGGTGGTCGCGTTGATGGCTACCCTTCATTTCGTGCCGTGGACGAGCCGCAAACCGTTCCTGCGCGACCTGGACAGGATTCAACCCGGAATGACCGAGACCGATGTCCGTCGGATCATGGGACGATATATCGAGGGAACAGGTTGGCCGGCCATGCCCGAAGAGGGGACTGGGACCCTGACGGACCTTGGCTCCGGTGAAACCCATCGGGCGGGGACTTCGACAAATGGTCAACTGGTACTTCGGGAATCGCTGGTCTTCCGACACACAAAGGAGAGTCCTTTTGAGTCGGACTGGGGGATCGTCAAGATGGCTGGAGGTCGGGTCACGGGTGTTTCCTTCAGTCCGGATTGATTGGGCCTGTCGCCACTGGAAGTCGGGGTGGCGACGTCCTCGTCGCCGTTCCAAAGCCATCCCCAAGGCGATGAGGACATCGCCGCCCCGAATCCTTTCCAAACGGGGGCAGTGTCAGGATGCATCCTTTGAATGGAACGGATGGAACGGTTTCTTGCTCTGGGGGTGCGGACTTCGATAGGATCCACACAACCGGGAAGAGTTTTTCAAAAAGACCACATGGCCATTTACCTGAGTGCAGACGAGATCGGCGCGGACCTGAAGGAAATCGGATATCCGCATTTGCGGTCGTGCATGGGGGTCACGCTCGTCATGGGGGATGGGAGCTTGATTGGAGCCAACTTCGGGGTGGCGTCGAGCGCACCGGAGACGGCCGCGCGGTTGATGGCGCTGATTCAGGCGAAGCCGGGGATGACGATCCGGTGCATGTACGTCACGGGGGACTTTCCGGCACACGAACGTGATGGCGGCTGTGATGCGATGGGGAAGGCCCAGTTGATCGGTTATCACGGAAAGATCGCCTGCTTTGATACTTCCGCTGCGGGCTACGCCGAGGGTGCGTTCGTGAAGTTGACCAGTCAGGGGCCGGTGTACGCTGCGGTGGTGGAGTACAAGGCCGACGAGCGCATGGCGTACGAGACTTCCGGGGTTGAGGGTGGGACGGTGACGGGTGCCGCAACGCGCAGTGGCAACGACCTGCACCGAGCGAAGCTCAAGTATCTGACCGCCTGAGCCGCATGAACCGGGCATCGGTTCGCTGAGGGCGAGCCACGCGCACCCGGTTCAGGGCGTCGCCGGGGTCGCGATCCGGAAGAGCGAGAGGTCTGCTGGATCGAGGAAATCGATCGGAATCTCCAACGTGCGCCGGGTGGTTGCGGGCTGGAAGCTCACGCGTTGGACCCAGGGTTGGTCGAGGGAGGCCCGGGATTGCAGGCTGTAGGAGCGTCCGGGTTCTGCCGTGAAGCGTAGCCGTAGAGTCGTGCCGTTCCAATCCGGGTAGGCCGCCAGAACGGAAGCCGCGTTTCGTGGATCGGTTCCAGCCCGGAACTCATCGATGTTGGATCGACCATCGCCATCGCTGTCGCGGATGGCATCGGAGGCGAGGGTTGGATTCAGCCCGTTGGCAGATTCCCAGTCATCCGGCATTCCGTCGTTGTCGGCATCGACCAGGAGGAGATTCGCGGTGCCCGGCGTGGGAAACGAAAGTGTAGAAAGCGACGTGGAACCATCCGGGAATCGTCCCGAGGAGGTGCCAGGTCCGGAAGGCACAAGGGTGACACCGTCGACGAGGTTGGAGTTGGGGCGGTAGAGGCGCAGGGTCTCACCGGTGGCGGCGAGTTGGAACGGGGTATGGTTGGGTCCGGATCCTGGACTTCCATCGGCGACGAAGACGCGCCATGCGGAACGGCCGATGAATGTCAGGGGCGGGATCCGGAAGCGCTGGAGGCCGGCCAGTGAGGGGTCGTCGGTCAGGCGCCAGTCCGAGAGGTCCACGGGTTGATCGGCGGCGTTGTGGAGTTCGATGAAATCGGCGGCATTCGTGGCCTGCGCCAGCCATTCGTTGATGCGGACGAACTCCCCGGTGCTCAGCACCGCCGGGGCGGAGTTGGAGGCACCGGGTGTGGGGATGGAGAGAAGGGTCCAGTTGGTGGCCGAGTCGAGCCCGATGGATTGGGCGGCGACCTGGGCACCGAAGGTCCTTCGATCGCGGACGAGGCCGTCGGCGGCGACGAGTTCAAGGGTGCCGCCATCGTCCGGGAGGGCGAAACCGGTGTTCAGGAGTTGGGTGGTGGACGTCGACGCCGGAGTTGTTGGGTCGGCATGGATGCGGAGTCGGGCACCGGCGGCAAGGGCAAGTCCTGGCGGCAGGGGCCACGAGGTGGACTCGGGTTCCGTGAGGCGGATCCGCCACCCCGCGAGGGGAATGGAGTTGGTGGCGAGGTTGACCAGTTCGAGCCAATCCTTGGCCAGATTGGCCTGGGGTGCCCCGGCAATGGAGGCGGCCAGGATCTCCGAAAACCGGGGGCCGGCCCGGGGCGTCAGAAGGTTGGGCGAACCGGGGGTCCCACCCAATGGAAGCAGGCTCACCGAGTTTGAGCCGTCCGGGAACCGGCCTTGGGCAACACCCTCGGCGGCGTTGGCGTAGGAGATCTGGTCCAGAATCCGTCCGGACGGTGAAATCAGTCGCACGTTGGCCCCGGCGGCGGGCAGGCGGAAGGGGAGCGAATCCGGATCGCCGGCCTCGTTGGCCTTGAGGGCGGCGAAACCGCCCGGCGCGACGGCCGATGGGAATCGGAAGGTATGGGTGGAGTTGGAGACGGACAGCAGGACGCCCGTGAGGAACAAGGGGCGGACAGCGTCGCGGTTGTGGAGTTCGATGAAGTCCTCGTCGCCGTCGATGGGGTTGGCGAGCCATTCGTTGAGGACGAGTTGCTCGATGGCTGCGGTTTCCGCCGGGATGTTGGGTTCGCCGGGACTGGGGACGAGAAGGCGTGGGCTGCCAGCGTCGGCGAGGAAGCCGACCGACCAACCGTCGGCTTGGGGACCGTAGGCGAAGACGGACCTGGGGTTGCCCGAAGCATCGGCGAGAACGACCACGCCCGCCTGCGCATCGAGTCGGAATCCGGTGGTCAGATCCCCGGGACTGGCATCGCCGCACCAGAGGACGAGGCGGTCGCCCTGCTCGAGTCGCGTGCCGGTGGGAAGGAGGAAACGGTTGGTGCGATCCGTCCGGAACAGGGTCCACCCGGCAAGGTCGGTGGAGCCGGCTTGGACCCCCAACAGTTCGATGAAGTCCGGCGCGTTGCCGCTTCGAAGAAGTTGGCCCTTGTTGGCGGCGAAGACTTCGTCGATGCGGACCGCGGCGGGGGAAGCGGACGGAATCGTGGCGAGGCCGGGCGAACCACTGGGCGCGGCGGAGTCACGCCAGCCGGAAGGATCCGAGGAATCGAGATCGAATCGGGTCCGTTCGAGGGAGCGGCCGGAACCGGCGGCTCCAACCGGCCAGCCTTGGTTGGGGCGGTATCGGACCGAATCCACGATTCCACCGGCGGCATCGCGGAGGGTCAGGGTTTCGCCTGCGTTGTTCAGGGCACCACCGAAATAACCGGCGACGGCGACGCCGGGGTAGCGGATGGCAAAGGCGGCGGGGTTGTCATCGGACGCGAGGATCCAGACCGCGCTGGCGGGCAGGGTGGTGTTTGCGGGAAAGCGGAAGTCGATGCCGTCGAAGGTGAACCCCGAGAGCGGAACGGGGCGTCCGGAGGTGTTGCGCAGTTCGACGAATTCGAAGGCCGATCCACCGGCGGGCTGATAGTGGAGCTCGCCGATGCGGACGGGGATTCCCGGTTCGCCGACGGTGAAGGCGGCCTCGGTGACGGCGGACCACGTGGAGCCCTGGAGTGAACGGGCTCGGATCCATGTGGAGGTGTTGAGGACCGGAGGATTGGTGGCGGCGTAGGCCCGGGCGGTTTCGCTGACGCCACCGGTGAAGGCAACGCGTGGGTCCGAGCCGTTGGTGGTGTACCACACGGTGCCGCCCTGGTTGGTCATGCTCAGGAGGAAGCCGGCGGGAACGGTGCCACCGAACTGGCGGAAGATGGGAGCGTTGGAA